>CALABZ010000308.1 GCA_937888615.1 uncultured Lentisphaeria bacterium
GCGTGCCGATGCTGAAAATCCGGTCGTTAAGGAAAAAATGCCAGTTCATGCGAAACGCCTCCAGGAACTGGCTATTCTCGTTGAGCGCAACAATGAATGCCGGAGTTTTCATGATATTCAAGTATTACGCATAGGAGATATAACGATTTATACCCTGCCCGGCGAGTTGTTTGTTTCTTCCGGCAAACAAATTATGACGGCTTCATCATCACCATTCCCAATAGTCGCAACACTCGCGAATGGAGATGGCGCTTATATTGCTCCCAGAAGGGTTTTTGAGGCGCATCCGAAAATTGATTCTTCCGATACCTGGGGGACATTCGGCTTTTACGAAATATATTGTTATCCGACGGCAATGCGCATGAAATATGCGGACAATGTTGCGGATATTGTTATTAATGAACTTTTAAAAATGAAACCGGAGTAGAAAAATTATTATGTTTGAAGAATCTGCAATCCAGAGAGGGGAAAAGGTTTTCAGTGAACCGCTTGTGCTTCCGAAATGGCCGCATTGCCACCGTGAAACGGAAGCTAAACTCATAGAAGTTTACCGAAGTTTGAAGTGGGGAATGCGCGGCAAGTATGAACAACTGTTGGAAAAAGAATTTGCCGCATACCATGGAACTGAATATTGCGTATGGATGGCAAACGGGACCACTACGTTGGAATGTGCTCTGCTGGCTCTGGGAATTGGAGCCGGCGATGAAGTCATTATTCCGGGGTTGACCTGGATTGCCACCGGAACAGCGGTTCTCTATACCGGGGCTACTCCGGTTATCGTCGATATTGAGCCGGATACCCTTTGCATAGACCCGGAACGGATCGAAGAAGCGATAACTCCGCGGACCAAGGCAATTATCCCGGTACATCTATTTTCCGCAGTTGCGGATATGGACAGGATCGCCAAGATTGCCGAAAAGTATAACCTGTTTGTGGTCGAAGATTGCGCCCATGCCCACGGAGCACAGTGGGACGGGAAGGGCGTGGGATCTCTGGGAGATGTCGGCAGCTTCAGTTTTCAAATGACCAAATTGATGACGGCTGGAGAAGGCGGGGCCTGTACTACCAGCGACAAACGCCTGGCCGAACGTATCTTCCGGCTCAGCCATATCGGCAATTCAAATTTCAATCCCGGCACGATGCCTGAAAGTGATCTCCTTTGCCGCAACTACCGGTTTACCGAATTTCAGGCGGCAATCATTTACGATCAGCTTCAGTATCTGGGAGAGGAAATGGAAAAACGTATTGCCAATGCCGGAATTCTGGAACAGGGAATAAAGAATACGCCCGGAATAACGGTACAGAATCATGGACGTAAAACAACCCGCCCGGCGATTTATTTCCCGACGTTCCTGCTGAAACCGGAGGAACTCCGTCCGGGAACAAGCCGCAAGGATATTTTCAAAGCCCTTGAAGCGGAAGGCATGTGGCTCGGTGAAGCCTGGGGATGCCCGATGTACAAAAGTCTCATGTGGAATATTCCTGAAGACAAATTCGTAAAAATGGATACGCCGGTTTCAGAGGATGCTGCTTACAACCGTATCATGGCTTCTTCCAATACCTTGTATTTGTGCGAACCGGAACAGGTAAAGAAGGCGGCCGAGGCAATAGACAAAGTGATGCGCAACTATGCGGTTTGAGGTATAAAAATGATTAAAATCGGAGTTGCTGATTACGGAATGGATGTATGGGACGGGGGCTCTTACGACATTACGGAACGGCTCGAAGGTTTGCGTTCGATCGGACTTGACGGTACGGAATGGCTGAAAGCCGTTGATGCCGCGGATGCCGTTTACAAAGCCGCTTCGTATCGCAAAATGGGCATGGATTTCGCGTCATGCAGTATCGCCGCCAGTCAGGAACTGGGGATGACCGTAACCGCCGCTCTGGGCAAGGAATATGTATGGCTGCTTTCGGGTCCCGCTACGCGCGATGTTGACTTCAAAGTCTATTGCCGCCGTGCCAACTGCTTTGTAAAAGCGGCGGCGCGTTTCGGCTTGAAAGCCGCCTTGCACAATCATCTCGGGAGCAGAGTCGAAAGCCAAAAAGAGCTCGAAGACTTTATGCGGGCCGTTCCCGGAGCGTATTTGCTGCTTGATATCGGACACCTTGCGGCGGCGGGAGGTGATAATGCCGAGATTGTCGAAAAATACTGTGCCCGGCTTGCGGGCGTTCATTTCAAGGACGTCTATATAACGGCTGAATCCATCGGACTTGACGAATGGTGGAAACGGCTGCGTTTCTGTGAATTGGGCGGTGGTAATATCGGACTCGATTATGCTGAAACAGCAAATCAACTTATCCGCTCGGGATATAACGATAAATGGATATTCATCGAACATGACACCCATTTGCGTGAACCGCTTGAAGACTTGAAAATCAGTAGTAAAATATTAAAAAGCATTTTCGGTAATCAAAAATAATAATAAACAATCGCAAGGAGAATGCAAAAATGGGAAAGAATAGTCAAAAATGTTGTAACTTGCTTTCCTTTAGGGAATTCACACTCATTGAACTCTTGGTCGTGATCGCAATCATTGCCATTCTTGCGGCAAAGGAAATTGAATGTTCAAACCGTTACAAACAGATCGCAAGCGGAATGATGTTGTATTGTTCAGATTATGATGATTTTCTTCCGGGGCCGAGTGTGGCTCAGCCATACTCTCCGACTTTAGGGAATTCCACCTATAATAACTTTACGATAGGTATAAATGCTTATTTGAAACGAGAGTTTCCCTTTTGGAAATGTCCCAGCAATGGCGATGCGGTATATGCGATTGCTAACAGAGTAGGTGACCTTAATAATACGACTACCACCATGCCGGACGGAACAGCATATGTTCAATTGTTTGGTTATGCCTGGTCCACCCTGCCCAAAAAAATCACCATTATAAAACATTCAGGTCAATTAGGGGCTTATCGCGAGCTCAATATGAGGACCACTTCCATCTATGCCACTATTGTACCGCCGCATAATAATTCATATAATCAATTTTATTTTGATGGTCATGTTAAGGCTACAGCAGTGGCTAGTTCGAAATGGTTCGACTGACAAAACTGCATCGCCCTTTTCGCTCGGGGAGCGCAAACTGCTTGACCCGCAAATACACAAAGTAAAGGAATCGTAAAAAAATGAGAAAATATAAAGACAAAAATGGCTTTATTGAATATAAATTGCCTTTTTCAGTAAACCTTTTAAGCAATTGCTGCAAAATGTTTTTGCTTATGCTCTGCCTGGTTATGGTGTTTTCGGCGGTTGGCGCCGAATATCGGATCGAAGCGGAGGATTTCCAAAAACTGGGACAATGGAAATTAATCTCTGATAATAAAGCTCTTGACAGTGCCATCAAAGGTGATGATAATGTGGCAATCGGCGAATGGTCTATTCCCGATGGTACATATCATATATGGATCCGTACCTTTTCCTGTGGGGAAGGATGGCGTAAGGCGATGCTTTATATCAATGGGAAAGAATTCGGATCTGTCGGAGACGAAAAACTTCCGCAAGGAGTCAAGGGGCCGGTCTGGAAATGGACAAAAATGACTTTTCCACTGAAAATTACAACTGGTAATATAAAAATAGAATTGAAAGCGACAAGTGCCTTTGCCAAAATAGATTCGTTTATCCTCTCGGGTGATGATAAATTCGTTCCGCCGGAAATTCCCGCTGAAAAAGCCGGACTTCCATCGCTCAATAAAGAAAAGACAAATCCGGGAACAACTGCCGGGCAAGTTGATATTTATAAAAATTCACCGCTTGAAACACTTTTCAAGCGTCCTTTAGTTAACGGCAGTGGTCCCAGAATACTGCTTTTTTGTGGAGGTCGTCCATGGCTTGGCAACGGTGTTGGCGATATGCTGAACAAATGCGGCGCCAGTACGATGGTGATAAATTCGGTATATCTGGACGGTCAAGGGGGAGCATCCATAAAAGCATTTGCGACTGACAAAATCGAACCGGTTCCACTTGATGGCATAACTCCCGCACTGGCCGAGCTAGACCAATATAAGGCATTTATCGTCAACGCCATACCCCGGAAAAA
>CALABZ010000309.1 GCA_937888615.1 uncultured Lentisphaeria bacterium
ACGGTTTGATTTCCTTGAACCCGAAATCCTTCCAAACTTGAAGACTGAAACGCAGCACTTCGGCGATTTCATCCTCAATCTGTTCCGGTGAACAGATGATATGGGCATCGTCCTGGGTGAAACCGCGAACCCGCAGAAGCCCGTGCAGCGTACCGCTCTTCTCATAACGGTAGACGGTGCCGAGTTCAGCCCAGCGCAACGGCAGTTCGCGGTACGAACGCAAACGCGACTTGTAAATTTCAATATGGAACGGGCAGTTCATCGGCTTGACGAAATAATCCTGTTCATCGACCTCCATCGGCGAGTACATCGATTCCTTGTAGAAATCGAGATGCCCGCTGGTTTCCCAAAGAGTGCTGCGCCCGATGTGGGGAGTGAAAATCATGTCGTAACCGTTCCGGTAATGAGCCTCGCGCCAATAACTTTCGAAGGTATAACGGATGAACGCGCCCTTCGGATGCCAGAGCACCAGCCCCGGTCCGACCATATCGGACATGCTGAAAAGGTCGAGTTCCTTGCCAAGCTTGCGATGGTCGCGCTTTTTCGCTTCCTCAAGCATCTGGAAGTAATCATGCATGGCCTTTTTGTCTTCAAAAGCGGTCCCGTAGATACGCTGCAGCATCGGGTTTTTCTCGTTACCGCGGTAATACGAACCGGCAATCGACAACAGTTTAAATGCGCCGATCTGTCCGGAATTTTCCACATGGGGTCCACGGCAGAGATCGACAAAATCGCCGAGTTTATAGAACGAAATGACCTGCCCCTCCGGGACATCGGCCAGACGTTCGAGTTTGTACGGCTGGTCCTTTTCCTTCAACATGGCTTCGGCTTCCTTGCGCGACAGTTCGAAGCGTTCGAAAGGAAGGCGCTTATTCACCAGTGTACGCATGGCATTTTCGATTGTCTCAAGGTCTTCCGGAGTCAAGCGGTGAGGCATGTCGAAATCGTAATAAAACCCGTCTTCCGTGGACGGGCCGATGTCGAACTTGACATCCTGATACAATTCCTGCACCGCGGCGGCCATCAGGTGAGCCGCACTGTGGCGCAACGTTTCCAGATCAAACTTAGCCATACGAACCTCTCAATTTATTTCGCCTTTACGGCGACCAGCGCTTCGCCGCTGGACCGCGTCCGGGCCACGCCCGGCGGCACAATTCTCAATATCGTTAAAACAATTCCAACTGCTCCGGCGGGGGATCGAGAATATCCCGGACCGGGGCAAAACTTTTCCGATGCAGCGGACAAACGCCCAGCCGCTTCAATGCGTCCAGGTGGCTTTCCGTACCATAACCCATATTATGTTCAAATCCGTAGCCCGGATATTCTCCGGCCATACGGACCATCAATTCGTCGCGATAAACTTTGGCCAGAATACTGGCCGCCGCGATGCTGGCCGACCTTGAATCGCCTTTAACCAACGCCGTACACGGCATATCAAACCCCGGCACCGGCAGTCCGTCCACCAGCAGATAATCAATTTCCGCAATCTGTCCGACCGCCAGACGCATAGCCTGGCGCGACGCCTGCAAAATATTCATCCGGTCGATATCCTCGACCGACATTTCAGCAATCCCATAACGCACCCCGGGCACCGCCAGAATTGCGCCGCGCAGTTCACTGCGCTGTTTCTCCGTCAACTTTTTGGAATCGTCAACCGCCGGGATTTCAGCATCCACGGGGAACACCACCGCGGCGGCGACTACGGGGCCGGCCAGCGGGCCGCGCCCGACCTCGTCGACCCCTCCAACAAATAAAAACCCCTCAGCCCAGAGTTTGCATTCATGAGCGAGGAGTTTATCGTCTCTGGAAAGATATTCCATTCAACCAAATAAAAAAAGCACTCAATCTTTTTTGTCTTTGATCTTAGCGGCTTTACCGATCTTGTCGCGCAGATAGTAAAGTTTTGCCCGACGGACTTCGCCGCGGCGCATCACTTCGATCTTCGCCAGACGGGGGCTGTTGATCGGGAACACACGTTCGACGCCCTGCCCCGCCTGAACGCGGCGAAGGGTGAAGGACTCCTGAATCGATCCGCTATTGCGGGCAATGCAGATGCCGGTAAAGGCCTGAACGCGTTCATTGCCGCCTTCAACGATACGCACAAACACTTTCAGGGTATCGCCGACATTGAATTCGGGATGAGTGTGTGTGCACTGCTCTTTATTGATTTTGTCTATCACATTCATACTTGCTTCTCCAAGTTTAATTTTCTTTTTCGCTCAACAAATCCGGCCGCAACCGGCGGGTCAACTCCTGCGCCTGCCGTTTGCGCCATGCGGCGATTTCCGCGTGATTGCCCGATAACAGCACCTCGGGTACGCTCATACCGCGGAATTCCGCGGGACGCGTGTACTGCGGGTACTCCAGCAGTCCGGCGCTGAACGACTCGTCCGCACTGGACTCGTCGCATCCGAGCACGCCCGGAAGCAGCCTGGTAACGGCGTCGACGATCACCATCGCCGCCAGATTGCCATTGGTCAACACATAATCGCCAATCGAGACCTCCAGGTCCGTCAGGCCCTCGCGCACACGCTCGTCAACCCCTTCGTAATGCCCGCAAATCAAAATGATATGCGATTGCCGGGTCAAGTCGCGCGCCGTCGTCTGGTCAAACCGTTTTCCGCGCGGCCCGGTCAAAACCACCAGGCTTTCGGGCGTCCGAAGCGCTTCCACAGCTTCAAACAGCGGTTCCGGCTTCATCAGCATGCCGGGGCCGCCGCCATAAGGCACGTCGTCCACGGTTCCGCGCCGGTCATGCGTGTAATCACGCAGGTTCACCAGATTGATCTCGATCAAACCCTGTTTCCTGGCCCTGCCGATGATGCTTTCGCTCAGCGGCGCGAACATGTCGGGAAACAGCGTTATAATGTCGATGCGCAATATCAATCAACCACTTCGACTGACACTTTTTCGCGAAGACGTCCGGCGGCACCGCTGACCAGCGCACGGATGGCCATAATGGTTTTGCCATGCTTGCCGACGATCTTGCCGATGTCTTCTTTTTTGCAGTCGATCTTTATAATTTTCACATCATTACCCGATTCAGAGGTCACTTTGACCAATTCGGGATTATCCACCAAGGCACGAACCACGTAATCAACGAAGCTCTCCAGGTCCTTCAAGCTACCTGAACCGGTGGATGACACCGCCGCCGAACCGCTTCCTTTCGAAGCATTATCCGACTGGCCGGTGAAGAGTTTCAACAATGACTTAAACACTTTGCCAGTCCTCTGGGTTCAAATTATCATTCTGCAGATGCGGCCGGAGCTTCCGCTGCGGCTGCGGCTTCGGCAGCGGCCTTTGCGGCGGCTTTTTCCTCGGCCTCGATCTTAGCTTTGGCTTTCTTGCTCAGCCGCGGCGCTTTTTCCTTGTCCCCAAGTTTACGACCTTCTTCCGCACGGGCGGCAATCAGTTTCACGGTTTCGCTCGGCAGAGCGCCGACGCCCAACCAATACTGATAGCGTTCCATATCGAGATTTTCATTTTTGTGCTTGGGATCATAAAGGCCGAGCTCCTCAATCGCTTTGCCGTCCCGGGAGGAGCGGACATCCATCACGACAATACGGAAGCAATGATTGTTACGGGTTCCGGTTCTTTTCAATCTGACTTTAACAGACATTTCTTCAGACCTCTTTTAAATTCTTCTTCAATTTTCCTGTGTTTTCCCCGGATTATCTTCCAGCCAGCCGCTAATTCCAATAATTAATGCCGGACGAAAATCCAACTTAAAGAAATGTTAATATACCCTGACTTGGTTACTCTTCAAATCGAAATCGGTAATTTTTTCGACTTTTTTCGAGAGAAAAGCCGTTCAATACCGCATACGTTAACCCGCTGGGCGACAATCAGACACGCCAAAAGCGCCATCGGTACTTGCATTTTACCATTTTACGGCTATGTTTATCTTAAGTAAACTTTTTAATAAACAAACTGGAAAACCCAATGCTTGACCTGAAAAAAATACGCCACATCGTCATGGATATGGACGGCACCATATACCGCGGGAAAGAACTGTTCCCGACCACCCTCCCCTTCCTTGACCTGCTGCGCCAAAAGCAGATCGGCTTCTCCTTCCTGACCAACAACTCCTCGCGCAGCGTCGACGTCTATCTCCATCACCTCCGGGAATTCGGCATCTTCATCAACCGCGAACAGATGATCACCTCCACCATCAACACTGCGGATTACCTGAAGACCCGCCATCCCGACATCAAACGCCTGTTCATGCTCGGGACCGAGTCGTTCCGCCGGGAAATGACCGGATACGGATTCACGGACGCGGCTCTGAATGAAGAGCCTCAGGCCGTCGTCACCGCCTTCGACACGGACCTGCGGTATGAACGTCTCTGCAAAGCCGCCTGGTGGATCAAACAGAACAAACTCTGGATTGCCACCCACCCTGACCTTGAATGCCCCACCGGGGAGCCGACCACGCTGGTCGACTGCGGTTCGATCACAGCCTGTCTGGAAAAAGTATCGGGCCGCCGCGCGATTGTACTCGGCAAACCCGACCCCTCCATGCTGGATGCCATCATGAGGCGTTACGACCTGAAACCCAACGAACTGCTCATGTGCGGGGACCGCATGTATACCGATATCCAGCTCGCCGTCAATGCCGGAACGCCCGGAGTATTGATCACCCCCCTGCCCGCCGGTCAAATCGAAAACAACATCGCCGATTTGACAGTCCCCGATCTCGGCGTGCTTGGCGATATGTTGACAAATATCGCATAAATGATATTGAATTTTTTCAATATTAGTGGTAAATTACCGTTTGATGAAAAAAACGGAGATTTTGACATATGTGTAAAGAAGAACTGAACGAATTTGACGAGATGCAACCGGAAACCGCGGTGGAGGAAGCACCTGAAAGCCCCCCCGAAAGCGCGGTTGACCAGGAGGATGAACTCAGCAAGCTCGGCAAGGAACTCGACGAAGAAAAAAACAAATACCTGCGCCTGATGGCCGATTTCCAGAATTACCGGAAACGGGTTTCGAAGGAATTGACCGCGGCACGGATGCAAGGGCTTTACGAAACCCTGCCCCCGTTCATTCAGGTATATGACTATTTTGAAATGGCGACCAAGGCCGCCGAGAAGTCCGACAACATCGCCGCCATCCGCGACGGGATGAATATGATTGCCAAGGAATTCAAAAAAGCGATCGACGAACTCTCGCTGGTGCGGATCGACGCGGTCGGTCAGAAATTTAATCCCGAACTCCATGATGCCGTGTCGCACGAGGTTTCCGAAGCGCCGGAAGGCGAAGTCATCAAGCAATGGAGCAGCGGTTACAAGCTGGGTGAACGGCTCATCAGGCCCGCTAAAGTCGTGGTCAGCAGCGGCCCGGCCAAAGCAAGCGATGGAGAAGCGTAATTTATGGCAAAGGAAAAAGATTATTATGAAGTTCTCGGCGTAGGCAAGACAGCTACGCCGGAAGAACTCAAGAAGGCTTACCGCAAACTCGCGGTCCAATACCACCCCGACCGCAACCCCGGCAACGCGGAAGCGGAAGAAAAGTTCAAGGAACTCGCCAAGGCCTATGAAGTCCTGAGCGATCCGGAAAAACGCAAACGTTACGACCAGTTCGGTCCCGATGCGTTCAGCAGCGCGGCCGGTGCCGGTTATGGCGGTGGCAACGGTGGTTTCGGCGGCTTCAGCGCCGAGGATATTTTCAGTCAGGTTTTCGGCGGCAGCGGTGGCGGCGGCGGTTCGATTTTCGAAGAATTCTTCGGCGGCGGCCGGCGGCGTTCACCCAACGCGGCGCGCCACGGCAACGACCTGCGTTATGACCTGCAGATTGATTTCATCGACGCGGTTTTCGGCGTGGACAAGGAAATCAACATTACAAAAATGAGCACCTGTGACGCCTGTCACGGCAGCGGCGCCGAAAGCAATTCCTCAAAGAGTACCTGCAGCCAATGCCACGGCAGCGGCCAGGTGGTCATGCAGCAGGGATTTTTCAGCGTCAGCCAGGAATGTCCGCGCTGCCACGGTACAGGTCAGATCATCCAGAAGCCATGCAAAAAATGCAATGCCTCCGGACAAATGCAGGAACGCAAAAACCTTAAAGTCCATATTCCGCCCGGTGTCGATACCGGTTCGCGCCTGCGCGTAGCCGGCGAAGGCGAAGGCGGCGTCCGCGGCGGTTCGTCCGGTGACCTGTATGTAGTGATTCACGTGCGCGAGCATGAACTTTTCAAGCGCCACGGCGACGACATCCAATGCGATCTGCCGATTCCGCTGTCGATGGCCATCCTCGGCGGCACGGTGGAAGTCCCCACCGTCACCGGCAAAGCCAAAATGAAAATCAAGGAAGGCACCCAGAACAACGCCATCCTGCGCCTTCAGGGCAAAGGCATGCCGTCCCTGCGCGGCGGTCGGCGCGGCGACATGTACGTGAAGATCATCACCGAAGTCCCGACCTCGCTGAACGCGGAACAACGCAAGGCGCTGGAACAGTTCAATTCATCGCTTCAGGACAAGAATAATCCGATCCAGAGTGATTTCAAACGCAAAGCCGCCCCGTTCCTGCACGGCGAGTAAACGGTAAACCATCCTTATGGCTAGAAACAATACATCCGGCAACGACGTGCTGGCCTCCAACCGCAAGGCCGGTCATGACTATACGATCCTCGAGAAATTCGAGGCCGGAGTCAAGCTCACCGGCACCGAGGTCAAAAGTTGTCGCGCCCGCGGCATTTCCATGGCCGACGCTTATGTCAGGATCGAAAACGGACAGGCATGGCTCCTGAACGTGCATATCGCCGCCTATGACCACGGCGGCCTCTTCAACCACGACACCAAGCGCCAGAAACAGCTTCTGCTTCATAAAAGCGAAATCCTGCGCCTGTCACAACAGATATCCCAGAAAGGGTGTACTGTGGTGCCGTTGGGATTTTACCTGAAGCATGGGTTGATCAAAGTTTCGCTGGGGTTGTGCAAGGGCAAAACCTTCGAGGACAAGCGCGACACGCTCCGCCAAAAGCAGTCGGACATGGACACCAAACGCGCCGTCAGCGAAGCCATGAAACGCTGAGGTAAACTGCATGAAAAAGACGGGAGTGCTCATCGCCGCGGCGCTGATCCTGCTGGGAATGTGTTCCTGCGCCTCCAGTGACCGCATGTTGCGCCTCTCGCCGCTCGGCGCCGACACCCCCCAGAAAATCGACCTCGACAAAAAACTGCTGAACGCATGGCCGTTTTTCTATCAGGATGACCGCTTCGTCTCCATTCTGTGGCCGATGATCGACTTCGATGACCGGGGGTTCGCTATCCGTCCCTTCTATAATAAAGAAGAGAATGACCATTCGGTCCTTTTTCCGCTTTCATCCTGGAATACCGCCACACACAACGGTTATGTATTGAATACGATTTGGGGGAAAGATGAATTATACATCATCCCGCTCTACATGACCGGAGGCAATTTCGTCTCCATCCTGTTTCCCCTGTCCTACTTCGACTCCGACTTCGGCTGGGTCGCGAACACCGTATGGGGCAAGGATTGCCTGGTGGTTTTCCCGTTGTTCGCTTCGGTGGATGATTTCGCCCATGTCCTCAATGTTTACTGGCATTACTCGAAAGAAGAAGGGGTGGAGGACTACGGTTTTTTCCCGTTTTTCCATCATGCTCCCGGATTCCGGCAATGGCTGTTTCCCCTCTATTATCTCCAAAGCGGCGAAGAGAAGCAAACCCTGTTGACGCCGTTGTTCGGCTATACCATGACGGAGGGACGAATGACCATGCTCAATATCCTGATGACGGCATATTACAACAACGAAGAGCCGGGGCGCCGGGTCCGGGCCATCTGCTGGCCGCTGGTTTATCAGGAATGGAAGGACGGACGCCTGAAATACCATGTGCTGCCGTTTTATTCCCACGATTCGAGTTGGCCCGCGCTCGTCAACTGGACTCACGGCGAAGCCATCCGCAACGGCGTCCGGGACAATTTCAATATTATGGGACCGTTCGGCTACCAGCATACGCTGCGAACGTACAATCCGCCGGAGGAGTTTCTCCCGTGGACCAAACTGCCGCTCAGCAACCAGTTTGGCTGTGTGGACAAAACAAGCGAGGAGGATTATATCCTGGGGGGCCTCTTCTCGTGGGGCACGGAGAAGCATCTGGTCTGGCAGCCGGAACATGCCGGCCGTTTGCACATTCTGGACCAGCAACTGCGCCGCCTGCCGTATAAATCCAAAACCGGTACAGCCCCCGCCGTCGCACAGAGCCCTGAAATCGCCGGGCTCCTCCGCGATTTCCCGGAAATCCCGCCGGACTCTTCCTGCAAAGAAATAGTGAAACTCCTGAACGAACATTACACGACTACGACCGAAAGCCATTATCATCAGTTCGTCCCGTTTTACCGTTACCGCAGCTACCAGGAAAATTACAACTGGTCGCTACTGCTCCGTCTGCTCGGCAGCGGCTATCGGGACAACGACGAAAAGGGTGTACGCATCACACCGTTCTTCTCCTGGAAAACCGCCCCCGGGACCTTTGAATACTCCATCCTCTGGCCGCTGTTCCAGTATCGGGACCAGACCAGGGAGGGTTCCCGCTGGCGCTTGCTTTATTTCCTGGCCGGCGGCGAAACAAAAGGCGCCGACAGCGATTTGCAAGTACTTGGTTATTTGTATCGACATACGGTGGAGGGAGATTCCGAACAGTATTCGATTTTTCCGTTTATCAGTTACCGGAAGAACAGCGAAAAGAAGCAATTTTCCTTTCTCTGGCGTATTTTTAATTATGAGAAGACCGGAGAGGAAACGTCCGGGCACATCTTCTTTATTCCCTGGTGAAAAAAATGGCATCCACTGTATTTTCAGGAAATGAATTATCCTTGAGCATCGGCAATCAGGTGTTGCTGGATAATACGGCATTATCCATATTCGAGGGCGAGCGGGTAGCCCTGGTCGGACGCAACGGCTGTGGCAAATCCACGTTGATGAAAATCCTGGCGGGCCGGGAAAACGCCCCGCAAGGCACCCTCGCCTTCGCCCGCGACCTCCGGGTCTCCTATCTGCCGCAGGAATTCACGTTGGAGGAAACCCGAAGCGTATTGGATTATATCCGTTCGGGCCTCGGTTATTTTGAAGACTTGCTGGAGCGTTACGAGAAAGACCCGCACGATGCCATCGTCGAGGCGGAAATCAAAAAGCACAACGCCTGGAACCTCGACAACAAAATTGCCGCCGTAGTCGAAAAATTGAATATCCCGCCGGGCGACCGCCTCTGTTCCGAGCTTTCCGGCGGGGAGAAGCGACGGGTGGCGCTGGCCGCGGCCGTCGTCGGCGAACCCGATCTGCTGCTGCTCGACGAACCCACCAACCATCTCGACGCAGAAACCGTTGTCTGGATCGAAAATTTCCTTGCGTCCTATCGCGGTACCTGCATGTTTGTGACCCATGACCGTTATTTTCTCGACCGGGTAGCAACCCGGATCATCGAACTTTCCAACGGCAAAATTTATTCCTACGACGGCAATTACGAGGATTACATCGAAGCCAAGGCCGAACGTGAATACGCCGAAGACGAACAGGAGAGCCGCCGTCAGGCCTTTCTGCGTTCCGAAATCGAATGGATACGGCGTTCCCCCAAAGCCCGGCTGAAGCGCAACCTCGGCCGAGTGAAACGCTACGAGGACATTCAATCCCGGAGCGGCCCGGCCCACGACCAGCAAGTCGACCTGATCATACCGGAAGCTTCGCACCTCGGCAACAAAACAATCTCGCTTGAAAATATCTCGCTGGCATTCGGCGAACGCCAACTCTTCCGGGAGTTTTCCTACGAATTCACGCCGGGAAGCCGCGTCGGCATCATCGGCGCCAACGGCGCAGGCAAGACCAGTCTGCTGAAAATCATTACCGGGCAGCTCGAACCGAGCACCGGCAAAGTCGATATCGCCCCCCTTGTCGACTTCAACTTTGTGGATCAGGAGCGCATGACCCTGAACCCGGAAAATACCGTTTTTGATGAAATCGGCGAGGGAAACCAGTTCACCGAGTTCGGTGGCCGAAAAGTCAGCGTCTGGACTTACCTTCGGAAATTCCTGTTCGCGGACGAACGGATCAACACCCGCGTGGACCGTCTCTCCGGAGGCGAACGCGCCCGGCTGCTGCTGGCCAAAATCCTGAAGCGCGGCGGCAATTTCCTGATCCTCGACGAACCGACCAACGACCTTGACCTCCCAACCCTGCGCATGCTTGAAGAAGCCCTGGCGGCTTATCAGGGATGCGTGGTCGTCGTCAGCCATGACCGTTACTTTCTGAACCGCGTGTGCACCTCCATGATTGCGCTGGACGGGCACGGGGGCATCACCAGCGGCGTCGGCGATTTCGACTACTTCACCGACAAACTGAAAACGCCGAAGGAGTCGCCGAAAGCTTCCGCCGCTCCGCCTTCGGCGCCGGCTCCCGCCAATTCACCTCAGAAAACCCGCCGGATCACCTGGAAAGAACAACAGGAGCTTGACGGCATGGAGGAGCGGATCGCCTCGACCGAGGCCCGCATCAGTGAGCTGGAAACGCTTTTTTCAATGCCGAATTTTTTCGAACAGTATGGTCCCTGTACGGATGAGCTGACAAATGAGCTGGAAGCGACTAAAGAACGCCTGGACCAGCTTTTTGCCCGCTGGGAAGAACTGGAGAAGGTCAGGAATGGTCTTTGAATCCGCGCCTTTCTGCAATTTTTCAGCGATAAGCCAAATGCGCAAATATGTGAAAATTCGTATCTGTTAATGAGTAACGAAAATTCCAAAAAAAAGTTAGTTTTTTATTAGATTTTTCGTTTGCATATTTATTTAGGCGCGGTACTTTATTATTTGTGCGGCGCAGATACGGCGGGGGCTGTTAATAACCTGTTAACATCCTGATGGCGTTCAAGGCTCGAAAATTGCAAGTATTTATATTTTAAGCGTTTTTCAGAGCGGCCCGGTCGAAAATGTTCCGGTTGACGAAAATCTCGATAACAAGGGCGGGATTTGAGTTCAAAACGAGGGGAACCGCCGAAACTGCGAAGGTACCGCTAAGACACCGGCTTTTGTGAAATGCCTCTTGAACGGCACTTTATGACTTGTTTTCCGTTGCCGGTTGTTGATAAACGGTTTTAATTGTTAATAATTTATCTAAATGGAGATGATGATAATGCATTCCGGGGATGCAGATGTGCGCCAATTATGGGCTGTGGCGTGCGAACGATTGAATGAGTTGTTGCATCAGGTGACTTTCGAACAGTTGGTGCATAATATTGTTCCGGTAAAAGTCGAAGGCAACATGATCAGCCTGGGTGTATCGGACAGTTTCTTCGGAGACTGGATCAAGGACAACTATGATGTGGAACTCAATCAGGCCCTTGCCGATATCAATGGCGTATCTTACGAATTCTGTTTCGAAGAAGGTTATTCACCCGAAGACACCCCCGAGGAACCGGACACCCGCACCGCCGAGGCCCACGTTGAAGCCGCGTACCCGGATTGCGCCCCGCCGAAAGACTGCAACGCCCAGCATACCTTTGAAAACTTCGCCGTCGGCGAGGAAAACCGCTATTCCTACACCGCCGCCCGCACCGCCGCGGAAAGTCCCGGCCTCTACAATCCCCTTTATATTTACGGCGGCACCGGACTCGGCAAAACCCACCTCCTTCAAGCGGTGGCCCATCATGTGCTCAGTCATAATCCTCAGACCGTGGTCAAATACGTCACCTGCGAAGAATTCCTGAACTGTTATGTGTCGTCCATCGGCAGCAAATCACTCCCCGAATTCCGCGAATCGTTCCGCAATGTCGATGTTTTGCTG
Organism: uncultured Lentisphaeria bacterium; assembly: GCA_937888615.1. GTDB lineage: Bacteria > Verrucomicrobiota > Lentisphaeria > Victivallales > Victivallaceae > UBA5239. The sequence continues at coordinate 11,795 of CALABZ010000309.1, forward strand.
GTAGACGACGTGCATTTCCTCAGCAACAAGACCCAGCTCCAGGAAGAGTTTTTCAACACCTTCAACTCGCTTTACAATCACAATAAACAGATTATCATGACCTCGGACAAGCAGCCGTCGGAAATTCAGGGGTTGGAGGACCGTCTGGTTTCCCGTTTCGAATCCGGGCTCACCACCGAGATTTTTCCGCCCGGCTACGAAACCAGGCTCGCCATCCTCCAGCTCGTCCAGGAAAAGCACCTGATCAAAATCGACGACAACGTATTGAAGTTCGTCGCTTCCCGGATATCTTCCAGTGTCCGCCGCCTGATCGGTTCCCTGATCCGGTTGGTGGTTTATGCCTCGGTAAACGACGGCAAAGTGACCGAACAGGATGCGGAAAACCTGCTGCGACCGCTTTTCGAGGAAGAACAATCCTCCAAAAATATCACGATCGAAGCCATTCAAAAGGCGGTCAGTGAGCATTTCGAGCTCAGCCGCAACGATATCATGGGCTCGCAACGCCCCAAGAACATCGCCGAACCCCGGATGCTGGCCATGTACCTCTGTCGGGAACTGACCAACCACTCGTTCCCGGAAATCGGACAGGCATTCAACAAAAATCATGCGACCGTGATGAATGCGGTCAAAAAGATTCCCGGACTGTGCCTGAAAGACGAGAAATTACGCCGTTCGGCCGAGCTGATCAAGCGCAAACTGCGCACCAACTGAGTCGGGATACCGTTCAAACACCTGGAGAAATTTTATGCCGTCACTGAAACTGGAAAGACCAATCATTTTTTTCGACCTTGAAACCACGGGCACAAACATCGTCCGCGACCGCATCGTCGAAATATCCGTCGTCAAAGTCTTCCCGGACGAACGCCGCGAAACCTACACCCGCCTGGTCAACCCCGAAATGCCGATCCCGGAAGGCGCTTCCGCCATCCACGGCATCACCGACGCCGACGTCGCCAACCAGCCGGTATTCAGCATCATTGCCGCCAACCTGCTGCGCTATTTCGACAATTGCGACATCGGCGGATACAATATCATCCGCTTTGATATTCCGTTGCTGACCAATGAATTCAACCGGGCCGGGCTGAGCTTCGATATGACCGGCCGCCGAATCGTCGACGCCTACAACATCTTCTGCAAACTCTTCCCGCGCACCCTCAGCGACGCTTATCGGCTGTTCTGCGGCAAGGAACTGGAAGACGCCCACAGCGCCGAGGCCGATACCCTGGCCACCCTCGACGTCGTCCTCGGACAAATCGACAAACACCCGGAAATCGGCAGCAGCGTGGACGAACTTCATAAATTTTCGGAAAACAGCAATCCCGACCACATCGATTCGCAAGGCCGTTTCCGCTGGTCCGGCGAGGATGTGATCGTCAATTTCGGTAAATATTCCGGCATGCTGCTCCGCGAAATCTCGGTAAATGAGCCCGGATTCCTGAAATGGATCATCCGTTCGGACTTCCCGGATGATGTCAAAAAGATCGCCAACGATGCCCTCTCCGGCATCCTCCCCAGGAAAAGCGATGGATAATCGAATCACCGCCTTGATCAAGCTTCTTGACGACTCCGACCCGCAAACCGTCCACACCGCCATGAGCGAACTGCTCAAGCACGGCGCCGAACTGGAACCGTACCTCGCCGAACACCACGAGTCCGAGAACCCGGCCCTGCGGCGGAGAATTCACCAACTGCAGTCGATCATCACCCTGCGCCAGCGCCGGACAGAATTTTTGCGGATCATCAACGATCCCAAAACCACCCTCGCTGAAGGATTGATCGAGGTTCACCTGCAGTGGTATGACAACGACTCGAGGCGTGCCCTCGAAGAGCAATGGCAGGAATTCGTGGAAGCCGCCAACCGCTACAATCCACGGAACCTTGGCGGCATTGCTTATTTTATGCGCAAAAGCGGATTTGCCGTCCCCTCCAGCTCCGACATCCACGCCGACCATTACTGCCTTGGTCCGGTACTGGAGGACCATATCGGCGCCGATTTTATCCTGAGCGCCATCGTGACCGCGGCCGGAACAGAACTCGGGGTGGAATTGAAGATCGCCCGGATGCTCGATAACTTCCTCATCATGGACCAGTACGGAAACGGGCTCAATCCACGCAACAACTGGCAGCTCCAGCCCAATATCAACATTACCCAATGTGAATTCTGGAGCAATGCCAAAATCTTGAAACTCGCCTCGCTGATGCTTTTTCAATACGCCGTGTGCTCCGACAGTTTCCGCTATATCAGCACCATCGGGCATTCCCTCACCGGCCTGACCGACGATGACCCGCTGGATTTCCTTCCCTACCCCTACCGTCCCCCGGACGATTCCGGCGACAATATCTGAAATTCCGGATAACGTGTAGTAGCGGGTAATTCCCGGTTCGCGGCACTCTCGTAAAGCAGGCGAAACAACAGCCGCCCGCACTCCAGCAAACTGTAATCGGCAATATAGGCACTGCCGCGCAACTCCATGATGGTCCGATTCTCGGTCAATGCGCCGAGCTTGACCGGCAAACCGGATTGAAGCAGTACCGGCAGAGCCCGAAACGGCAGTCCGCCGCCCATTACCACCATGCCGTCGATACCCGCGTCCCCGGCCAATAAAGACCGCAATTCATCCTGAATCGTCTCGTCCTCCACATGAATGATGCGTCCGGTGAAACCGAGTTCTTCCAAAGCCGCCGCGAAACCGTCCCGCGCCAGACAATGCGAGGGCTGCGTCAGATTTCCCAGAAAATGAATCTTACGGCAACCGCCGTGGCGGTACATGGCATTGACCAGTTCCACCACTGTGCGGCGGTAATTCACCAGCACATTATACGGGGTATGGCGGGCTTCAATCACCCCGACCACATGAGGAATATTGCGCGCCCGCAACTGCCCGATCAGTTCGAGGTCTTCGAAACCGAGCAGCACCACCCCCTGTTCAGGGTTTCCCTGCGGGACACGTTCGGCGAAACCCGGTGCACTCGTCCGCATGACTTGTACCGGTATACCCAGTTCGGCAGCTTCCAGTTCAATCCCTTTCCAATAGTCACTCAGCCACAGCGATTCGTTGATGATCTTGCCGCCGATTACGATATTGATCTCGCTGAAAATTCGCGGCGTGGCGCACACGTACGATCCGCTGCGCGGCCTCCGTTCGATATATCCCTGACGTTCCAGTTCAGCCAGTGCCCGCTTCGAGGTGATCGGCGATACGCCGTAGCGCTTCCCCAGAACATTCTGGCCCGGCAGGCGGGTTCCCGGCACCAGCAAACCGCATTGGATATCCCGCCGCAGGGCTTCGATGACGATCGCGTATTTGGTATCTTCATTTTTCATGGCGTAATATAGTTCAACTGTGATTTTTTTGCAAACAGCTATTGATATTTTCCCAAAACTGAGTATATTATATATATAATCAGTTATTTAAAGGTGAAAACATATGAAAAACAATAAATTGGTCGTCGCTCAAATCGGCTGCGGCAAATTCGCCCAATCCCAGGATCTCCCCAATATCGGCAATCACCCTCAACTTGAACTCAAATGGTGTTGCGACATCAATGCCGGACACGCCGCTGAAATGGCGAACAAATACGGCGCGACTCATTCGACCGCGGATTTCAACGAGGTCATCGCCGATCCCGAAGTGGACCTGATCAAAATCGCCACCACTCACGAAGTCCACCTGCCGATCATCGAAGCCGCCGCCGCACGCGGCATTCACATTTTCTGCGAAAAGCCGATGGCGATGGAAATCACCGAGGCCTATAAAATCATCCGCGCCGTCCGCCGGAACAATGTCAAAATGTGCGTAGACCTGAACCGTCGCATGGCCCCGTCGATGCACGCTCTGCGCGAACGCTGGCTCCGGCAGACGGCCAACCCGCAACACCAGTCGTGGCGTTATATCGAAACCACCCGCCCCATGATGGCTGAAGAAGACTGCACCAACCTCCTGATCAACATCCAGGACGAAAGTTCCTCCTACGGCATGGGCCATATGGACCCGCTGTACGGCGGCGGCATAATCATCGGCGAGAGCGTCCACTGGCTTGACCTGGCATGCTGGTTCTTCGCCCCCCAGTTGCCGATTGAAATCACCGCGTGGGGGTCCAGCCGCCTCAGCCATGGCATCACGTTGAAATTCAACGGCGGCGATTCGGCCACACTGGTTTTCAGCAACAGCGGAACGTTTGACTATCCGAAAGAAATGTATCAGGTCAGCTCCAAGGCGGCCTTGTTCCAGAATCTCTTTTTTGTGGAAAACCGTTACTGGGGAATGCCGGACGCGCAACCCGAATTCTTCCCGCTGCAGTACGATCCGTTCACCCGGGAAGTCCCGGAACAGGGTTTCGAGTCCTATATGAAGAAATACCGCCTCCATACAGAGCGGGCCGGCGACAACCTCAAGAAAATCGAAAACGCCAAGCCGTTAATGGTGGATAAGGGACACGTTGGCATGTGGAACGGATTCATCGACGCGATCCTGAACGGCAAACCTTCGCCGTGCGACGAAATCGCCGGGTTCATGTCCACTTACCTCGCACAGTTGGCCATTCAGTCTATCGAGTTGAAACAAACGCTCCCGGTGCCGATCGAAAAGATCACCCCGGTATTTGTTTAGGGGGTATGACACCAGTGGGGAAGTGTGTAAAGAAAACGGCGCAGCCAAAGTGCCTCAGCGCCTTCGCTGAGCTTCCCCCAGCTTGAATACGGCGCCGATATTGGCGGCGGCGGACTCCAGGTTCGCCGCCGTATTTTTCATGGCGTCCTCAAGCGCTCCCGGTCCACGGGCGATGCTGAATACCGCCGCGAAAACCCTCTCCAATGGCGCAATGTCTCCTTTCAGTGCCCCCGACAGCAATATGGCGGGCACGCCCTGTTTTTCGGCGGCATGCGCCACCACGGCACAGAGTTTGCCGTCCGCCGTCTGGCTGTCCGAACATCCCTCGCCGGTAATGAGCAGGTCCGCTCCCTGCAAGTGATTTTCCAGTCCGGTCAGTTCGATCATCAGACCGGCCCCGGAAGTGATTTCGGCTTTCAGGAGCGTTCTCAAGGCAAACCCAAGCCCGCCGGCCGCCCCGTCACCCGGCGCGGAGCAATCCGCGCAAAGTCCGCTATTCTTCAGGAGTTCAAACCAGTGACGAAGGTTATTTTCGAGTACGGCTACCATTTCCGGGTCCGCGCCTTTCTGCGGACCGAAGACCGCCGCCGCGCCGGAAGGGCCAAGCAATGGGTTGGTCACATCGCATGCTACTTTGATCGAACACTTTTCAAGCCGGACATCCATTTGCGAAAGGTCGATGCCGCCGATCCGCAGTAAATCGCCCCCGCCGATACCGTCCGGCAAAAGGTTGCCGCCGCGATCCAGCAAACGGCCTCCCAGCGCCTGGATCATGCCGGCGCCGCCGTCAACTGTGGCGCTACCGCCGATTCCAAGGATGATTTCGTTCGCGCCCCGTTCAAGAATGGCGCGCAAAATGCGGCCGGTACCGAATGTCGTGGTTTTCAGGGGATTGCGCCGGGCGTCGCTGATCAGTTCCAAGCCGCTGGCGGAGGCCATTTCGAAAACCGCCTGCCCGGTGGGGATCAGCCCGTATTCGGCACGCACGGTTTCCATCAACGGTCCGGGGACATCAAGAAATTCTTTGCGGCCGCCGGTCGCCTGAACCGCCGCATCGACGGTTCCCTCGCCGCCATCGGCCATCGGAATAAGAACGAGTTCGGAATCGGGGGAAATCTTGCGGAAGCCCGCCGCCAATGCCCGGCATACCTCCGGACTGCGGAGGCTGCCTTTGAAAGAATCGGGGGCAATAACGATTTTCATCAGTACCGGAGGAGGATGGAGCCCCAGGTTAAGCCGCCGCCGAATGCGGTCATCAACACAATCTGGCCCCGTTGGATCATGCCGCCGCGAATCATTTCGTCGAGGCAGATTCCGATCGTCGCCGCGGAAGTGTTGCCGTAACGATTGACGTTCACATAAACCCGTTCGCTGTCGATTTTCAGGCGTTGCGCGACCATGTTCATGATGCGCAGATTGGCCTGGTGCGGCACCAGCCAGTCGATATCACTGCTGGTCACGCCGTTTTCATTCATCACTTCCCGGCAGGAATCTTCCATGGCGCTGATTGCAAGTTTGAATACTTCGCGGCCGTCCATCTTAATACAGTTCCGGCCGGAACCGATCAATTCCGCAGTCATCGGAATCCGACTGCCGCCGGCCTCGACTTTCAGGATATCGGCAAACGAACCGTCCGCATGAAGACTGGTCGCCAGGATCGAATCGTCTTCGGACTCGGTCCGCTCGAGCACCAAAGCGCCGGCGCCGTCGCCAAAGAGCACACAGGTGTTGCGGTCGGACCAATCGGTAATATAAGAAAGTTTTTCGGCGGCAACCACCAGGATTTTATTATATTTTTTATTGCTCTGTATCATTGAGTGGGCGACTTCCACCGCATAGAGCATACCAGTACAGGCCGCCTGGAGGTCGAAACAAAACGCTTTGGTGTTTTTCAAACGTTTCTGGAGCAGGCACGCGGTACTCGGCAAAGGCTGATCCGGTGTAACTGTCGCCATAATGATACCGTCGAGTTCTTCGGCATTGATATTGGCGGCTTCAAGAGCTCTTACAGCGGCGGGATAGGCAAGGTCGGAAGTGGCCTGTTCCTCGGAAGCGATCCGGCGTTCATTGATCCCGGTGCGGGTGATAATCCATTCATCACTGGTATCAACCAATTTCATCAGATCGGCGTTGGTCATGACCTTTTCGGGAACATATGACCCGGTACCTATAATTTTTACACCCATTACAATCTCCTGAGCCGATAAATCAAGTTCAAAATATCTGTCCTTAATCTATCTATAGTTTATGCCTTTGTCAAATGAACTCGAGCATTAATTTTTAATTCTTCTTCTCGGCAGTATCCAACTCGGACGGAGAAGCAAGCGCTCCGGTTTCCTTGACCCGGTTGATGATCTTATCGTTAATGCCGAATTTAACGAACTCGCCGGCGACTTTGATGCCGTTGCGAACGGCTCGGGGAGACGAGGAACCGTGGGCAATGATCACAATGCCGTTGATCCCAAGCAACGGAGCCCCGCCGATATCTTCGGCATCGGCAAACGATTTCAAGTCCTTGAAAGCATTGCGTGCAAGCATGGCGCCGGTCATCCGAACGGGGTTTTTGGTCATAACCCCCTTCATCCAGTACATGACCGATTTAGCCAGGCCCTCACAACCTTTTAGCAGAATATTGCCGACGAAACCATCGCATATCACCACTTCGGTAATATTCTCGAAAATGGTATTTCCCTCCACGTTGCCGACGAAATTGATCGGCATGGAGGAAAGCATTTTAAACGCTTCCTTGGTCAGTTCATTTCCTTTGGAGTCCTCTTCGCCGACGCTGAGCAGGCCGATACGCGGTTCCTTCATGTCAAAGAAAAACTCCGCATAGGCCTCTCCCATCAGGGCGAACTGCACCAGATTGATGGGTTCGCAGTCGGGATTGGCGCCGGAATCCATCAGAATATACTTGCCGTACATACCCGGCATAATAGTGGCGATGCCCGGGCGCTGAATTCCCTCCAGCGTCCGGACCAAGACAGTCGAAGCAGCCACGGCCGCGCCGGTATGCCCGGCACTGAACACCGCGTCCACCTTCTTATCGCGCAACAATTTAGCGCACATGGTGATCGAGGAATTCCGCTTGCCGCGCAAGGCCATTGTGGCGGGTTCATGCATTTCCACTGTTTCCTCGGCATGAACCAACTTGATCCGGGGGTGATCGGCGATGCCGAACTTCTCCAGGTACAAGGAAATCTTGCCCTGATGCCCGACAATCGTCAGCTCATACTCCGGGAAATCATACAGAGCGGCGGTAAGGCCCTCTATCACCACTGCGGGGGCGTAATCCCCCCCCATCGCATCGACCGCGATCCTGATCATGGCAGAACTCAGGCTTCAGTTACCAGAACCTGCTTGCCTTTGTAGAATCCGCAAGCAGTGCACGCGCGGTGCGGCATCAACGGAGCCTGGCAATTGGTGCAGAAAGTAGCCTGCACGCCTTCATAGCGGTTCGCAGCTTTGCGCTGACGCTTCTTCATTTTCGACATTTTTCTTTTCGGAACGGCCATTTTTCATATCTCCTGATTTGATTTTCTTATCCGTTTTTTAACAAACTTGTAAATAATAAACTGTAGAATATATCATAATCACAAGTTTTTTCAAGCGGAAAGATCGGCAATCCAATAAAATTTCATAAAATCACCATCCGTCAGGACACGTACCGGCGAAGTAGCCGATGTCCCAGCGAACAAAGAACTTCGTGGGGATGGGTTTGTTTGGCGGCGGCCCAATCCGCAATCGTGATTCCTTCGCCCAGGCAAACCACTTCGTCACCGGGTACCGCGTCCGGCACGCCGTTCAGGTCGACATTGACGTAATCCATCGAAATCCGTCCGAGAATCCGGCAGCGCCGTCCGCGAACAACCACTTCGCCGCGATTCGACAGCGCCAGCGGCAGCCCGTCCGCATACCCGATCGACACCGTTCCGACCCGGCAATCACCGTCGAGACGATGCGTAAAATTGTAACCGACATTTGATCCGCACGGCAAGTTGCGGACCTGTGCCAGCGTCGCCTTCAGCGCCACGGCCGGTTTCAGGTTCAGCACTTCCGCAGTCGCGCCGAGCCCGTACAGCGCCAGACCCGTGCGGCAATGCGTGAACGGCGGGCGAAGAATATCCGGAAAATGCCCAATGCCGTCACTTCCCCCGAAATGAATAAACCGGAAATGCTGTTCCAGGCGTCCGAGCAACGCGATAAACGACGAAATCTGCGTATGCGTGTAGGGAGCGAACTCCGGCAACGCCCCCGGAAAATGCGAGTAAATTCCCCGGCAAAGCAATCCCGGCAACGCCCAAATATGCCGGATTTCCGACTCCGCCTCGGCACAACGGATGCCGTCGCGGCCCATTCCGGTATCAATCTGGATATCGACGCAGGCTCTGCGGTTCTGCTTCCCGGCTTCCGCCGAAATCAATCGCGCCAGCGCCAATTCATTCACCGGACAGACAACGTCTTGCGCCACAGCGTCGGCAATCTCATGCGGCAGCACTCCGCCGACAATTTGCGTGGGAAGTCCCGCCTTTCGCAGTTCCAATGCTTCATCGAGCGTAGCGACCAGCAACAACGGCGCTCCGGCTTCGACCAGAGTTCTGCCGATTTTCGCGGCGCCGAGCCGGTAAGCATCCGCCTTTACCACCGGCAACGGGATACAGGGAGCGGCAAACGCCGCAATCCGCCGGTAATTTTCGGCTATCGTCCTCAGATCGATAACCAGTTCGGCCCGGGCATTCAATTCAGCACCTCGATTTTCGCGCCGATTTTCCTGAAATCGCGGATAAATCCCGGATACGTCACGGCGGCCGCCTCGGCTCCGGTAATAATGGTTTCGCCTTCAGCGCCCATGCCGGCAATCGCCAACGCCATCACAATCCGGTGATCGCCGTGCCCGTCGACCACCGCACCGCGCAGGGAACCGCCTTCAATGACCAAGCCATCGGGCAATTCTTCGATTTTCGCGCCCATTTTGGCAAGTTCCCGCCTCATACAGGCGATCCGGTCGGTTTCCTTGATACGCGCCTGGGGAACGTTCAGGAGCCGGGTAGTTCCTTCGCAATACGTCCCGGCCACCGCCATAGCCGGCAGTGCATCCGGGGTGGCGTTCAGGTCAAAGTCCCAGCCCTGCAGGACGCCGGGACGGGAAACCAGGGTTGAATTGCCTTTCATTTCAATCGTCATGCCCATCCGGCGGAAAAACTCGAACACCGCTTTATCACCCTGCGGATCGCCGAAATCAAGGTTGCGGATATCCAATGCGCCGCCGGTTACGGCGCTGCCCAGCAACGGAAACGCCGCGGTTGAGAAATCCGCCGGAATCACCCATTCAAAAGCCGGATACGACTGATTACCCTCGACTTTGAAATAACTGAGGTCGGCGGCGGCCTCGAAACGAATGCCGAGGCGGCGAAGCCAGTCCAGGGTTATTTCCACATAAGGTTTCTCATTCAGGTCGCGGACGACGATCTCGACCGTATTCTTCGCCAGCGGCGCGGCAAAAAGCAGTCCGGTCAGGTATTGTGAACTGGTCCCGACGATTTCCACTTTACCGCCGATCAGCGGCCCCTGCACTGTAACCGGGCATTTGCCGCCGTTCGAGTCGACCTTGGCACCAAGCCCGGCCAGGGCGTCGAGCTGGATGCCCATCGGACGGCTGCGCAGTGAATCGTCGCCGTCGAATGTAGTCGCAAAGTCCATGGCGGCGGCCAACCCCGTCAGGATGCACAGACTGGTCCCGGAATTTCCGAGATCGACAATTCCTTTCGGCTTCCTCAGTTTTCCACTGTACCCAGTAATGGTCCATAATTCGGGGGTAACAGCCACCTGGGCGCCGTATTTCATGGCGGCATTGAGACAACTTTTGGTATCCGCCGAATCGAGCGGAGAATGAATCAGGGAAATGCCGTTCCCCAACATCCCGCAGGCGGCGGCGCGGATCGAATGCGATTTGGACCCGGGCACGGCAATCGTGCCGGATAACCCGGATTTTTTAATTTTAATATCCATTTGTTGTTATTTATCCTTGCAGTTTTCTTTATATTATGATAAGATATGCTTGATTTCATTAAAAACAAGGATCATTTCGATGAAAATTGCGATACTGAATACCGGCAATGAATTACTGCGCGGCACTACCGTCAATACCAACCTCAGCTTCATCGGACGGGAACTGGCGTCAATCGGCGAAGAACCCGACTGCAGCATCACAGTGCCCGACGGCCCCGACGATATGCAGGCCGCCCTCGAAACCCTTTTCACCACTCACGATTTGGTGATCATCACCGGCGGACTCGGTCCCACCAGCGACGATCTGACCCGTGAAGTCGTCTGCGAACTGCTGGGCGAACCGCTGCGCGAAGAGCCCTCCCTGCGGGCCATGCTCGAAGCCTATTGGGAACAACGCCACCCCGGACACCCCGCCCCCTCATCCTATTACCGCCAGGCCCTGGTACCGGTCCACGGCGCTATCCTGAAAAACCGCAACGGCAGCGCTTCCGGCCTGTGGCTCCCCGGACGCTATCAGGACCGCAAAATACTGGCGGTAATGCTCCCCGGCCCCCCGATGGAACTCGAACCGATGGTTCACAGCGAATTGAGTTCCATCGGGGGG
>CALABZ010000310.1 GCA_937888615.1 uncultured Lentisphaeria bacterium
TCCGGCACCCTTCAAGGCCCAGAATATGGCGCTGAACTCGTTCGTCACCGCCGACGGCGGCGAAATGGGGCGCGCCCAGGCGGTCCAGGCGGAGGCCTGCCGCATCGACCCCGAAGCCCGCATGAACCCGATCCTGTTGAAGCCGAACAGCGACACCGGCAGTCAGGTGATCGTGCTCGGCAAACCCATCGGCAACATGCGCGTGCGCGAATATTATGCGAAAAAGGCCGAACTGTGGGAGACGGTGAAAAAGACCTACGACTCGCTCAGCGCCGATTATCAGGCGATCGTCCTGGAGGGCGCGGGCAGTCCCGGCGAAATCAACCTGAAACACGGCGACATCGTCAACATGCGCATGGCGCAATACGCCGAAGCGCCGGTTCTGCTGGCGGGGGATATCGATCGCGGCGGCGTTTATGCGTCGTTCATCGGCACCTACGCCACGCTCGACCCGTGGGAACGCGAACTTCTGAAAGGCTTTATCGTGAACAAATTTCGCGGCGACCCGACCCTGCTCGGCTCCGCGCATGAGTCGGTATACCGTTTCACCGGCAAACCGGTCACGGGCGTGATCGATTTCCAGAAAGACCTGGCGCTGCCGGAGGAAGATTCGGTCAATTTCTCGTTCATCCGCCCGGCCCCGAAGCATGACCGGACTCTCGACATGGTGATCGTCCAGCTCGGCCACATCGCCAATTTCACCGATTTCGTACCATTCGAACTGGAACCGGACGTAACCGTTCGCAAGGTCGCCCGCGCGGAGGATTTCGGCCATCCGGACATCGTCGTCCTGCCCGGTTCGAAAGGGGTGGCCGACGATCTCCGGCATCTGCGCCGGACCGGACTTTACGACAAAATCACCGAGGCCGTGCGCAACGGCGCGTGGTACCTCGGCATCTGCGGCGGGCTCCAGCTTGCTGGTGAGAAACTGCTCGACCCCGATCATATCGAGTCCCCCCACGATGAAGTCGAATGCTTCGGCTTCCTACCGCTGACCACCATCATGGGCTCCGACAAAATCCTGCGCCGCAATGCATTGCGCGACAACCTCAGTGCCGGTTACGAAATCCATTACGGGCGCACCGAATGCCGCGCGGCAGACGTGACAGAGCAGACCGACTGCCATAACAACGTCATCGGCTACGAACGCAACCGTATCTACACCAACTACCTCCACGGAGTGTTCGACGACGACCGTTACCGCCGCGCCTGGCTGGACCGCGTCCGCGTGTCGCTGGGTTATCCGCCCCTCGGCGGCGTGACCGCGCGCTACGGAATCGAGGATTCGTTGAACGCCCTCGCCGACCACGTCCGCAGCCGCCTCGACATGAAACAGATTTACCAATGGATGGGTTTGAAATGAACGAACATAACATCATCTGGGATATGCCCGGAACCGAAATCGAAGCCGAGAGCTTCCGCCGGATCGAAGCCGAAGCCGATCCCGCCCAACGCGCCCGTTTCAGCGACGACGAATGGCGCGTGGCCCGCCGCCTTATCCACACCACCGCCGATTTTTCGATCTGCGAACTGCTGGAGTTCAGCGGCGATCCCATCCGCAAGCTGCGCGAGGCCCTCGCCCGCGGCGCAATCATTTACAGCGATTCGAACATGATCAAAGCCGGGCTCTCCGTCCCGAAACTGCGCAAATTCAACCCCGCCTACTGCCGCGAAAGCATCATCTGTGAAATCGCCTCCCCCGAGGTCGCCGCGCTGGCCGCACGGGAAAATATTACCCGCGCCCTCGCCGCCGTCCGCCTCCACCGCGACGCCATCGAAAACGGCATTTTTCTCTGCGGCAACGCCCCCCTCGCGTTGGCCGGAATCCTGCAAATGAAACTGCGTCCGGCGGTAGTCATCGCCATGCCGGTGGGGTTCGTCAACGTGGTGGAGTCAAAAATGATGCTCGACGGCACCGGATTGCCGTTCATCCGCCTGAACGGGCGGCGCGGCGGCAGTCCGCTGGCGGTCGCCGCCGTCCACGCGGTCATGGAGGAGTAAGCATGACGGAAAAACGGGAATTGCGTTGCGGATTCACCACCGGGACGGCGGTTACGGCCGCCGCACTGGCGGTCCTGCACCAATGCCGCACTGTCGAAGTCGAACTGCCGAAGCATGAAAAACGACTGCTCCCGATCCACGACCTCACCGCCGACACGGCCTCGGTCCTGAAAGACGCAGGGGACGACCCCGACGTAACCCACGGGGCCGAGATCCGCGTAACCCTGCGCCCCGCCGTGCTCTCCGAAGCCCGTCCCGAAGATTACCTCGAATCCTGCGGCGACAACGCCACGCTGATCGTTCGCGGCGGCCCCGGCGTAGGGCTCGCCACCCGTCCGGGGCTGGCGGTGCCGCCCGGAAAATGGGCGATCAATCCCGGTCCGCGCCGGATTCTCAAACAAAACCTAAACGACCTGCAAGGGGTCTGGCTGCTGATCATTTCGGTGCCGGATGGCGAACGGCTGGCGAAGCAGACGTTGAACCCGAAACTCGGGATCGTCGGGGGAATTTCGATCCTCGGCAATTCCGGGATCGTGCGGCCTTATTCGAACGCGGCCTACGCGGCTTCGGTCGCCCTCCAGCTCCGTTCCATCGCGGCTTCGGGCGGCAGTACCGCCGTTCTCGCCACCGGCAACCGCACCGCCGAGGCCGCCGAACGCGATTTTCCCGGCCTGACGGTGGTGCGGATCGGCGATTTCATCAAGGTCTCGCTGCTGGCGGCGAAAAAAGCCGGCATCACCCGAATCCTGCTGGCCTGTATGCCCGGCAAGCTTTTCAAATACGCCTGCGGGTACGAAAACACCCACGCGCACCAGGCCGAAATGAATCTGGCCGAGCTTCTCCCCGGCATCGGCGACGTTAAAAGCATGGGAGAACTGGCGGCGGCCTTGCCGGAAGCCCAATACCATGATATATTAAAACAACTTGACAAAATGGCGAACGAAAAATTAGGCCGCTGGCACGACGGCGTGGAAATCGTGCTTTATAACGCACAAGGAGAACGCCTGTCATGAACAACTGGATACTGGAAATCGCAGGCATCGAGCATCGCGGCGTCTGGGAAAACGCCCGGGTCATCGCCGCCGGCAAACGCCTGCTCGAACTCCTGCCCCCCGACTGTACCGCCGAAAAAATCGAGATCGGACGCAACGCCCAGACCCTGGCGCTGGAACTGGCAGAACGCGCCCGCCGCGAAAAAGTGGTCGTGCTGGCCACCGGCGATCCCCTTTACTACGGCATCGGCGGCACATTGTGCCATATCGTGGACCCTAAGAATTTGCGAATCCATCCGGGATTGACCGCGTTCCAGCTTTTTTTCTGCGAACTGAAGCAACCGTGGGAAAAAGCGTCGCTTTTCAGCGTGCACGGCAAAAACGGCGTCCTGCCGTGGCGGCGAATCCTGCGCTCGGAACTGGCGGTGGTCTACGGCGATCCGTCCAGCCCGGCGGGAACGCTGGCCGCCCGGCTGTTGAAATGTTTTCCGGAAGCGGGCGAACGCCCCGCCGCCATCGGCGCGAACCTCGGTTTGCCGGACGCCGAAGTCCATACCGGGACGTTGCGCGACATGGCGGCGGTCGAAACCGGTCCGCTGTCGATGCTGGTCCTGCTGCCGGAGCCCGGCCCCGTGCCGGAAATGCCCCTCGGGTTGCCGGACGCAATCTATCAGCACCAGGCCAACCTGATCACCCATCCCGAAGTACGCGCCATCGTGTTGAGCAAACTGAAACTGCGCCCCGGCGTAATGTGGGACCTCGGTTCCGGCAGCGGCTCAGTAGGATTGGAAGCCGCCGGGCTGTGCCCCGGATTGACCGTTTATTCGGTGGAGAAAAAAGAGGAACGGATTGAGGACATCCGCGATAACCTCGCTTCGGAAATGCTGGAAAACTTCATTATCCGTTCCGGCGACATCGGCGACCTGATCGACGAACTGCCGGTGCCGGACTGTATTTTTATCGGCGGCGGCGTAAACCACCTGCTTCGGGCGTTCGAATGCCTGAAACCGGGCGGACGGCTGGTCGCCACCGGAATTCTGGTGGCGACTTCGGCCCGACTCGCCGCCGTACTCGACGAATACCGGTGCGAACTCCTGACCGTCAACGTCAGCCGCGCCTCCGCCCTCGGCGAACACCAGATGTGGAAAGCCGAGAACCCTATCACCATAGCAGTATTCGAGAAACCATGACCAACGGAAAAATCACGTTCGTCGGAGCCGGCCCCGGAGCCCCCGACCTGATAACCTGCCGGGGCAAGGCGGCGCTGGAAAACGCCGACGTCATCATCTACGCCGGTTCGCTGGTCAATGAACAGCTCCTCGAGCTTTCCCCGCAGGCCGAAAAGTTCAACAGCGCCGGAATGACCCTCGAACAAGTCATCCCCGTCATGGCGCAGGCGTACCGCGACGGAAAAAGTGCCGTCCGTCTTCACACCGGCGACCCCGCCATGTACGGCGCAGTGGCCGAACAATACCGCGAACTCGACCGCCTCGGCATTCCGTTCGACGTGATTCCGGGGGTCAGCAGCGTATTCGCCGCCGCCGCCGCACTGCAAACGGAATTCACCATGCCGGGCCTCACCCAGACCGCGATCCTGACCCGCGACGCCGGGCGCACCCCCGTGCCCGAACCCGAAGACCTCGAAAAACTCGCCGCCCACGGCACCACGCTGGCGCTGTTCCTGAGCGTGGGCGACATGGACAAGCTCACCGCCAAACTTTTGAACGCCGGGCGCGCCCCGGAAACCCCCGCCGCGGTGGTCTACCGCGCGGGCTGGCCCAACGAGAAAATCGTTCGCGGCACCATCGCCGACATCGCCGGAAAAGTCCACGAAGCAGGCATCAAGCGTCAGGCGATCATCGTGGTCGGCGAAGTCCTAGGGCGCGGCGGCGAAAAATCATCACTTTACGGCAGTAATTTCGCCCACGGCTACCGGGTGGACGACCATTTCAAAGGGCGCTGCGCCATTTTCGCGCTGACCGCCGCCGCCGCCCACAAGGCCGCTGAAATCGCCGCCGGGCTGGCCGACGCGGCAATCATCCTGCCCGAAAAACTGAAACACCTCGTTCCGGCGACACGGGTCCGCAGTTATCCGCAGGGCGGACTGCATCAGGCCATCACGGCGGCGTGGGACGAATACGACGGGCTGGTCATGATCATGGCATCCGGGATCGTGGTACGCGCCATCGCCGGACTTTGCGGACACAAGAGCAGTGATCCGGCGGTGGTCGTCTGCGACGAACAGGGCAATTACGCGATCAGTCTATTGAGCGGACACCTCGGCGGCGCGAACCGGTTGGCGGTCCAGACGGCGCGCATCACCGGAGGCAAACCGGTCATCACCACCGCCAGCGACGGACGCGGCATCATGGCGTTCGACGAACTCGCCGCCACCCATGGCTGGACCATTGAAAACTCGGCACTCTTGACCGAAATCAGCACCCGCATTCTTGACGGCGAAAAAATGGATGTGGTCCTGCCGCCGGAGCTTTATGAGAAATATTATACCGATCACAGTGCGCAATTCCGACTCAGCGACCGTGTCGAAACCCCATGCGGGGCCGTCTATGACGGCTCCGGGACCCTGCGGCTGATCCGCCGCCCGCTGGTACTGGGAATCGGCTGTCGCAAAGGGGTTCCGGCGCAAACCATCGCCGAAGCCGTGGAATTGACCGGTTATCACACGTTCGCCCGCGTCGCCACCATCGAAAAAAAGCTGTCGGAACCCGGGTTGATCGAATTTGCGGCGGCGCGCGCCCTCCCCGTGCAAGGCTATTCCGTGGAAGAGTTGAACCGTGCGGAAGTGCCGAATCCGTCCCCGCGCGCCATGCAGGAGTTCGGCGTCAATTCGGTGGCGGAAGCGGCGGCGATCCTCGCGTCCGGCAATCCGGTTCTGACGGTGGAAAAAATCAAATACGATGGCGTGACCGTGGCGGTGGGAATGTGCAAGGATGAGTGATTATTCGGCATTCGCGGTCGCGGGGACCAATTCGAACTGCGGCAAAACCACGGTGACACTGGCCCTGCTCCGCGCCTTGCGCCGCCGGGGGCTGACGGTACAGCCGTTCAAATGCGGCCCGGACTATATCGACCCCGGCTTTCATCACCACGCCTCCGGGCGGATTTCCGCCAACCTTGACGGCTGGATGACGGGGCTCGACGGTATCCGCCGCAGTTATGAACGGTTCGCCAACGGCGCGGAAGTGTCGGTGCTGGAAGGCGTGATGGGGCTTTTTGACGGGCGCGACGGGTTGAGCGGAAGCACCGCGGAAGTCGCGCTGACCCTTCATCTTCCGGTTATTCTGGTGGTCAACGCCAAAGGTATGGCGAACAGCATCGCCGCCCTGGCCGACGGTTACGCCAACTGGCACAAGGATTTGAAAACCGCCGGGGTTATCGCCAACAACATCGGTTCGGAACGGCACGCGGATATCCTGCGCCGCGCCCTCGGCGACCGCTTTCTCGGCTGTCTGCCGCGCAACGATCAGTGGACGCTCCCCGAACGCCACCTCGGGCTGGTGCCGTTTCAGGAAAACAGCCGTTCGACTGAATGGTTCGACTCGCTGGCCGACGCGTTGGAAGCCCACATCGACCTCGACCGTCTGCTCGCAAAAACCCGCGCCCCCAAACCGCCGCGCTCCGCGCCAATCAGCCTCCCCCCTTCCCTGCGGCTGGCGGTGGCCCGTGACGAGGCGTTCGGATTTTATTACGAGGAAAATTTGACCACACTGCGCGAGGCGGGCATCGAAATCGTCGAGTTTTCGCCATTGCGCGACTCCGGCCTCCCGGAACGGATCAACGGCCTCTATTTCGGCGGCGGCTTCCCGGAAATGTTCGCCGGAGAACTCGAACGGAACGAAGCCATGCGCCGCGCCGTCCGAGAATTTCCCGGCTTCATCTACGCCGAATGCGGCGGCTATCTATACCTGATGGAACGCCTCGGCGAGCATCGAATGACCGGGCTGGTGCCCGGATGCGCCGCCATGCACGGCAAACTCCGTTCGCTCGGCTATCGCGAAGTGGCCGGACCACTTGGACACGCCCGCGGCCACGAGTTTCACTACTCCGAATCGCAGATGAACCGCAAAACGGCACCGCTGTGGACGGAGGTGACGCCGGACGGCGACCGGGGGTTCCGGGAGGGCAATATTCACGCCAGTTATATTCATCTGCATTGGGGCAACAATCCGGCGTTCGTCGAAAAATTCAGGGAGTGTCTGTCATGCTCTGGCTGACTTTTCTGATCGCATTCGGGCTGGACGCCCTCCTCGGCGATCCGCACTCGAAATGGCACCCGGTGGCGCTGTTCGGCACCCTCGCCGCCAAAACCGAGACGACATGCCGCGAATACTTCGGCAATACCGTTTTCGCCGGGGCGCTCGGCTGGTTCCTGCTGGTCGGCGGCTGTACGGCAGCGGCGTGGCTGGCCGGAATGCTGACCGGTTACATCGGCGCGGGGGTGATCCTGTATTGCTGTATCGCACTGCGAAGTCTGATTGATCATGTGCTGGCGATCATACATCCCCTCGAAAAAGGGGACCTGCCATCGGCCCGGCGCGCGCTCGGCATGGTGGTCAGCCGCGACACGTCCGCCCTTGATGAAAGCGGCATCGTCCGAGGCGGCGTCGAAAGCCTCGGCGAAAATTTGATCGACGCTGTCAACAGCGCGGTCTTCTGGGCCATGCTCGGCGACGTGTTTTTCGGCGCACCGGGGGCCGCCGCCGGTGCCGTCCTGCTCCGCACCATCAACACCCTCGACGCCTGTTGGGGCTATCGAAATCCGCGTTACCTGAAGTTCGGCAAAATTGCCGCCCGCACCGACGATTTCATGCATTGGCTCCCGGCGCGGCTGACCGCGCTGGCGGTGGCGCTCGCTTCCGGTCACTTCCTGCGCACGCTCCGAACCGCGTGGAAACACCGCCACGACCACCCCAGTCCGAATTCCTGCTGGGGCATGGCGGCATTCGCCGGAGCGCTCGGAATTCGACTCGGTGGTCCGACCATTTATCACGACGGTACCGAGGAGTATCCGTACTGGGGCGACGGACGCGCCGTTCTGAAAGCGGATGATCTGCGGCAGGCCATTTACCTGGGAATTCTTTCGGCGGCGGTCTTCCTGGTGTTGTCGGGGTTCCTGATATTTTGCGTGAAATGATCACGGCGGCGGTTGCTTTTTTCCGATAGCCTGTTATATTATTCCTTTCAAAAGAATCTCAGGGCGAGAATGGTGAATTCCGTGAGAACCGGAAGCTGTCGCGCAACTGTAAATGCACCACCAAATGCATGAGTCAGATCCCATTACCCGGAGAACAGAAACAAGCCGTCCATGTGCGCGCAACACTATGAGGTAACATCATGACGCAACGACTTCTCCATCCATCATCCGATTCCGGTCAGGGTAAATTTCTCTTCACACCCGCATTTTAGACCGGTCCGCCCATGTGGTTTTTCATTGCCATAATCTTCGCGCTGGTCTTAATCCAAACGCTATTGCTGTCGCCGGAACATTTTCCGGCCGGGGCGGCACGGCAGGGCTATGCGTGGTTTTGTCCTGATTATAACCACATTATGGAATTAAGCATAATTCCGACAAACAACGCAAATCAACAAAAAGGAAATAACTCATGAAACTGCAATGGATACTGACCACGGCCACGGCCGCAACACTCACCCTCGGAGCCGCCGAAAAACAGGCGATCCTCCTGACTGCTTTCGGCACCACACACGAAGAAGCCGCCAGGTCTTACGACAACATCGAAAAAACCATTCGCGCCCGCAACCAGGGCATTCCGGTCTATCGGGCATACACCTCCAACAAAGTACGCGCCATCCTGAAAAAACGCGGTACCATCGTGCCGTCCGTCCCGGAAGCGCTCGTTCAGATGAGGAAGGACGGCGTCACCGAAGCCGCGGTACAGTCGCTCCACGTCGTGCCGGGGCTCGAATACAACAAAAAAGTCGTCGGCCCCGTGGCTGAATTCCAGAAAGGCAAGGATGCTTTTCATAAGATCACGGTCGGCAAACCGATGATTGAGGACGCGGCTCATCTTGACCGTTTCCGCACTGCCATGCTCTCGATCCTCCCCGCTGAACGCCGGAAAACCGACGCGGTCCTGTTGATGGGGCACAACAACGACAAGGGCACCACCGACGCGCTCTATACCGCCATCAGCAAGGCCCTGCAAGTCAGGGATTCGAACGTATTTCTGGCGACGGTCGAGGGGAATCCAGACTTCGAAACCGCGCTGGCGGGACTGAAAAAGAGCGGCGCGAAAAAGGTCTACCTGATGCCGATGCTGATCGTGGCCGGCGATCATGCAAAAAACGACCTGGCCGGCGATGAAGACGACTCATGGAAAAGCATTCTGGAAAAGAACGGCTTCACCTGTGTACCCGTCCTGAAAGGGCTCGGCGAATACCGGGAATTCGCCGATATTTACGCCGAACGCCTGGCCGAAATTCTGAAACCCTGAAACCCCGAAATTAAAATCAACGGTGAATCCCGTGCAAACCGGGAGCTGTCGCGCAACTGTAAAGGCGATGCGGACACGCCTGAGCCAGAGCCCGTCGAATCAACCATATTTGTGCGCGCAACGCAAAAGGTAACAAAAACATGTACAACCAAAAATCAATCCAATCCATCCGAAATTTTACCCTCATTGAACTCCTCGTGGTGATCGCGATCATCGCAATCCTCGCCGGAATGCTGCTGCCGGCCCTCAATGCCGCCCGCATCCGGGCCAGAACCATCAGTTGTATATCAAACTGCAAGCAGATCGGAACCGCCGCCATCGGCTACGTCGGCGACAACGACGGTTACAATGTGCCGTCGTATCCCCAGTACAAAATGGGAAGCGGCGGCATCACCTGGCTCGGAGAACGGGACGAAAATTCCGCCATAAATCTGAAAACCTCCATCCTGATGACTTACTTAAGCGATAACTGGAGCGTCCTGATTTGTCCGGACGCGGAGAAACATTTCGGGCCCATGCCGGACCCCGAAAAAATCAATCAGGGCACCGGCTACGGCTACAACATGTACGGTGTCGGTTCACAACGTTATCTGGGAAAATCCAGTTATGTGGGAATGAAAAACATTGCCCGTCCATCCCAGACCATTACATTTGCCGATGCGATTAATTCGACGACCAGCGATTCGTTCGGACAGCCGTTGTTCCTGATTTACGGTCCGCTCTCGGTGGGAACCGACGGAACGCTCAGCGCTCCCGGCTCTCCCGGTTCCCGGGAACACAGCAACAATATCCATTTCAGGCACAGCAACGATACGGCGAACTTCGTCTGGGTGGACGGACACGCCACCAATGAGCGTTACTCATTCCTGAAACCCGGCGACGGGCGTTTCACCGCCTCCAAAATCGGCAACATCGGCACACTGAAGTGCGATAAATACTATACCCCGATGAAAGAAGATGTTCAGCTCTAGAAAATCTATGGAACAGATGGCGTTCCGCGTTGAAAAACAGCGCGGAAACGTCTATATTACCGGATGAAACAATCTATGACCCGAATCAAACCAATTCTTGCGATACTCTGCCTGTGGACGGCCCTGGCCGTTTCCGGCGGCGATTTCACCATTCTCAATGAGACAGACAGCAATCTCCGGCTCCGCCAGTTCAACAATGTGGAAGTGACCCTGCCGAAAAACCCGAAAACCGTCGTCATCGGCTACAGTTCACTGATTCAGGTGTGGTACTGCGCCGGAGGCACGGCGGCGGCGATTCCCGAGCTTTCCTCCACCGCGACATTACCGAAAGCCACCCGCAAGCTCCCCACCATCGGCCGGTTCAACGCACTGAGCACGGAAAAAATTCTGGCGATGAAACCCGACCTCGTCCTGCTGAACGGACGCAACGGCAGTCACAACCGCCTCCGCAAAACCTTCGCTTCATTGGAAATTCCGGCGGCTTGCTTCAAATATGAAAACTATTCGGACTTCACGGACCTCGTGGACCTCTTTTGCCGCCTGAACGGCGGTTCCCTGAAACATTGCAAGGAAGCAATACGGATCAGTCGCGAAATCAATGGTCTCACGGCCCAGACCCGGAAGCTTGCCTCTCCGCGTTTCGCCGTCGTTTTCGCCGCCGCCGCCGGGTTCAGCATCGAAACCGGCGACACCAACACCGCCTACATGCTGACGCAGCTCGGCGGGCGGAACATCGTCGATTCCGATACCGGCCGACTCCCTTTCAGTTTCGAAAAACTGATTTATGAAAATCCCGACGTGATCTTCATCAACACCATGGGCAAAGCCGATGCGCTGAAAGATAAATTTCGCAGTGAGGTAATGTCTCAATCCGCCTGGAGGGAGCTGAAAGCATCCAAAGCGGGACGGGTGCATTTCCTCCCCGCCGACCTGTTTCTGTACCAGCCCGGAACCCGTTTTCCGGAGGCATTCCGCTACCTTGCCGAACTGCTCTATCCCGGCGCGGAGTTGAAAAAATGAATATACGGGAACAACTGCGCACAGTACCGGGACGACTGCTGACGATCGTGATCCTGGGGATACTGCTGATTGTTTCCATGCTGTTGAGTCTGCGCCTGGGAACGGTGGATTTAACGCAGGATGAAATTCTGAAAGCGCTTTTCCACGACCGCGAAGGCATCCCTTTTCAGATCATCCGCCACATCCGGCTGCCCCGGATCCTGCTGGGGGCACTGGTCGGGGGAGCGTTGGCCGTGTCGGGAACACTCCTGCAGGGAGTCATGCGCAATCCGCTGGCTTCGCCGGGAATCATCGGAGTTTCCGCCGGCGGGGGACTGGCGGGAATACTGGTGATCCTGGCACTGCCGCAGTTCGCACATCTGCTGGTCCCGGCGGCTTTTCTAGGTTCGCTCGGAACGGCTTCGCTGGTCTACTTGCTGGCCTGGAAACGGGGCGCCAGCCCGGTCCGGCTGATCCTGTCCGGAGTGGCGGTGGCAGCCATGCTGGGAGCCGTCAGCAGCGCCATCCTGTTGTTCAACGCGGAAAAAGCGGGGGGAATCCTTGATTTCACCATCGGTTCACTGGCCGCCCGCGGCTGGGAACAGATCGGGATGGTGCAATACTACATGGCGGCGGGATTGGCGGCTGCTTTTCTGTTCAGCAATAAATTGAATGTTTTGTCCCTCGGCGACGAGGTGGCAACCGGACTGGGGCTCCACGTGGAGCTGGTCCGTTTCCTGC
>CALABZ010000311.1 GCA_937888615.1 uncultured Lentisphaeria bacterium
ACTGGTTATCTCTTCTTTACTTTCATATTTATTCCATTTTTTTCACGGATTCAGGATGGTAGCAAGATAATTAAAAATACGTTTCGCTTGACAAAGATTATTCTTTTTTTTCAAGACATATCGCTGTGCTTTCCGACCAAGGGAAAGGCGTTCCTCCAATGGGAAATTTAAGATCTCTTCCATTTGACTTCCCAGAGATTCTGCCGTTGCTTCACGAATTATATACATGATTTCACGGTACTCTTCGGGGATTCCCGGAAGCATTGCGGCTAGGATTGGGGTTCCCGTAGATAAAAACTCTAAATTTTTAGATGGGAATGAGTATTTGGTGAATTCATAGGGAACAGCACGTGGATTAATCAATAGCGAGGCTGATTTTTCCGCGTTCAATACCTCCTCCATCGTTCGCATCCCAAAATATCGGATACGTGA
The DNA here is from genome assembly GCA_937888615.1 of uncultured Lentisphaeria bacterium. GTDB lineage: Bacteria > Verrucomicrobiota > Lentisphaeria > Victivallales > Victivallaceae > UBA5239. The sequence continues at coordinate 433 of CALABZ010000311.1, forward strand.
ATTTTTATCGGCAGATATTGTCTTTATTTCCTCGGCCATTGGGCCGCCTCCGTAGATATGGAGTTCTACCGTTGAAATCCGAATTTTCTGAAATGCTTCGATCAGAAGTCTGACCCCATATTCTTCCAGAAGGCCACCAGCGTATAAAATTATCGGTGGCTCCGATGGAGGGACTGAGAAATCTGTAGAAGGTGAAATCGTATGATCGACAACCCCTTCCATCAGCATATAGGAACGATGTTTCGGGTTGATTATATCGCACATCTGTTCCGTAAGAACAATATAGCCATCACAATTGGCGCATAGGTAAACAAATATTTTTTTAAAAAAGGCATTCTTCCAAGTTACATGATGTCCCACCGGACCAAGATAGCCAATCAAATCCGTAACAACAATTGCCAACTTTACACGAAACAGTTTGGCAAATATCCAAGTCGGTAAAAGAAGATAAAACAACAAAGGATCCAATATAATTGTTTCATCGCTCCCTCGGCGATGTAACCGTACAAGTTTTATAAAGCCGACGGTGATTTGAATCAAAGTCCGTAAAAATGGAATATTCAAGTACGGGATATACTGAAATCTGATCCCTGATTCTCTTTCTTCTCCTCGCCGTTGAATCCATCTCTTCCCATCGGGATAGAGCCCGGAAAGAACCGACAATTCCACCTCGGGTACACCATCTGTAATTCCCGTGGTAATCAGAGAATGAAACTTTTGAGCTGCAGCATTGAAAAAATAGTTCCCTTGTCGGTTTCTTTCCCGACAAAGCGAAGGAGACATTAACATTGAAACATAAATAAGATTTCGCATTTTCAGGAACTTTTCATATTTGATTGAGTCAATTTTGAAACCTCGCCAACTTTGGGGATAAACCATGGGAGGAAGATCAAACAGCAATAAAGCGGCATGCTTAGGTATACCTCTCCCTGTAACTGAATAATTATCGCCAAAGCCAAAAGTAGTCCGCCAATTTGGTTGCCACTCTGCTCAATAAACAACCGACAAAGCGAATACAAAAAGATAATCATTCCGATTCCTCCACTCTTAAGCAGGAAATCGGAAAATCCATTTCCCATTCCCTGCTTAAGTTCACTAAGTCCGGTTTCGATGCTTTCATAATTTGAGCCGCTTCCGATAATAGGATGTTTCATCCATAAGCTAATGTCATGTAAAAGAGAACCATATCTGGTAATTTCCCAGTTATATGACTGGGCCGCTGCGACCTCGAATTCATGTAATATTTTTGCATACATGAAATCCTGCTGAAAAACATAATACCCAACTCCGATCAATATAGTCATGGGTAATATCGACAAAACAAAATGTTTTCTTAAAAAAAGGATATATAAAATGCCGGATCCAAGACAAAGCAAGGTACAATATCCTGTGGTCGAAAATGTCGTTATAACCCCCAGTATAAGCAAAAGTAATCGGAACGAGTATTTTTTAATTTTTCGCTCCTGAATAATCAGTATCAACAGAAAGGCGATAGCCAAGTTGAGATATCCTGAAAATGCTCCGGGTTCCCAGAAAATTCCAGAGTTTCGTTCATTGACGCTATGAAATGTATGCAGAATTGTGTATGGAGTTCCTCCTCCAAAATAATTATAGACAAGTTCCATGGAGAATAGTGAAAACGAATAAGGAATCCACATGAGAAGGCTAAGGGCAGTCAACCAAACCATTAGTTGAATATATATACGAAAAAAATCTTTATTCAGTATCACACAAGTCATAAACGCCAATCCTAACCTAACGACAACCCCTATGCACGAGATAACAGGAACTCCCATGAAAAGATGCCAAATCTCTTGCACGATAAAAATGCCCAACAGCAAAAATGTCGCATTATGTATATGGCTGGGCCTTGTCACACAAAAACAAAGAAACGCAAAACCAAAAACATACGTGACGGAAGTAGCAAACCCCCCAAGCATTGAACTGAATGCCGGATTACCAGATGTATAAATCACCACTAACAATAACAAATATTTCAGAAACCGGAATTTAAAGAGTCTTTTTTCCGAGCTGATATTTTCCGATTCTATCATCAGCATAGTTCCCATTTTCTCCGATGGAATCCTTTTCGCTTCAGAAGCAGTTACAATAATTTTTTCCAGCATCATCATATTCTTCCTTTTGAAAGAGAAACGGCAGCAACTTCTTTGTATATCTCAAGCATTTCATGAACGATTCTTTTGGGCGAATGACGTTCCTCTGCAACGGCTCTACCGGAGGCTGACAATTCTTTTGCCAAAATATCATTCTGCCAGATATTGTCGATTTTTTTAGCCAGAATATATGGATCACCGCTCATGCAAAGTAATCCAGTCTCTCCGTCGTGCACCATACTATCTACTCCGCCCACACGAGTAGCCACTACCGGCACACCAAGGATTTGCGCCTCCCCCAAAGCATTGGGACTGTTGTCGATGAATGATGCTGAAACAAAAGTGTGACAACGACGTAGTTCTTCTTTTATCATTTCTTCTGGAATGTGCCCTTTGAAGTGAACTTGTTCTCTCATTCCGGTTTGCTCAAGCAGTTGATCAAGATAAGCTTCATAACTGTTGCCGATAAATATTCGACGTAATTCGGATTGATGCCGGACAATTCCCGTGCAATTTAAAATCAAATCCGGATAACGTTTTGACAATAATTCGCATGCCCGAAGCAAAATGTGCCCACCTTTCAGTGGATCATTGGAAAGATTGGCAAATATGGAATGACGCCGCACAGAATGCAGATTCCATTTTTCGTTCTGTTGATAAAATGCCGACCGCAATATTTCACCAGCATGAAAATACCGAGCTTCGGGATTCAACCATTTCACATAAGTATGATCCCATTCGGTTCTTCCGGCCAAAAAGCGAAATCCTTGTAGAATATGCTTTTCCTCTTCCGCTCTTTTTCGCCAAGCATTCCGCCGTTTGGTCAAAGTTTGGCACCGCAGGAATTCTTTCAACGAAAAAGGCAACTCTTCCTGGAACAAATTTCCATTATTCCAATTATAACAACCGGACATAACACCCTGAAGGCTTAAAACAGCCGGAGCCTTTAAATATTTCTCAGTACAAATCCGTCCTTGAAAATATTCCGAGCCATGAATATGAATGACATCCGGGACAAAATCGTTTCCAGCTTGTTGAAAATCGTTGATCATATTTCGGGTTAATTTCCGATTGTTTCCGGGAATGGAATAAAAAATAACGCCATCATGTTCTATTTTCGAAAAGCACCGACATTCCACGGGACAGGCAATCGCAATTTCAAGCTCTGGTATTTTTCTTAGATAAGACAATAATCCAGTGAGCCAACCGCCGAAAACCGAACCTTTGCCTCCCATTGCGGTCATATGCTCCGGCAAAGCCATACTGGTTATCCATAAAATTTTCATGATATCAAATTCTCATTACGCACACGCATGAACGAAGAAATCTATTTTTATTCCCTTGGTCAATAGTGTATTATAGGAAAATAAAAAACAATTTCATTTGTGTTTTATTACATCCTCTACAATTGTTTTCAACTTCCCATAATACTGTTCGTCAAAGTATGATGCCAAATGATACTCTGGAGGTGATTTTAGAATTTTTCTTGCCAGGGATGCAGCCTCCTCCAGTGAAGACACGGCAAATACATAGCCGTCATAAACACCCTTAAACCAAGTAACTCCTGTTGTGACTTTATGGTCAGTTGTTTTTAGAACAATCACTGGCGTATTGGCAGCCAGAGAGAAAATAGTCCCGTGATAACGGTCTGTGATAATCAACTTATATTTTGAATATGAATTGATAATATCATTAATATAACGCTCTGGATTTTTTTGGATTTTTTTATAAGAGACATTGATTGACGTATCGGAAATGATCACAGGTTCATCTTGAACCAAATCGTCACGAAGATGCAGTAATTCTTCTTCAGAATAATATTTCTCCGAATCGTTACGTCGACAGATCAAAATTCCCTGGCGCGGTGCATCAAATTTAAAATGACCGATCAGTGATGTGACAATATCTGGATAAGCCAGTACTTTAACCGCAGGAAACATATCGATGGCCATATTATATGAAACCATATCCCGCGCTAAAAACAACATATGACGCGCGCGATTATAGCTTGCGGCAGTTCGTTTCTTGTTTTCCTCTTTCTGGAAATATATAGTTTGCGGCATCATCAGAATATTAGCATCGGGCATATTATCGATAATCAAGCGATGCATATATTCATGTACTCCACCTAAATCCTGAGTGGTATAACCACTCTGAAAAACAATAATATCACCGGGGCGCAGACGTTCTTTCAACAGGGTCACAAAATGGAAACGCCGATCGACTACGGCAGGTGCATCAAATTCGTAAATATTACAATCGCCATAATTGTATGCCAACCAATTCTGAATACAATAGTATTGCGCCATATCTCCTAAGTTGGAATGCATCGTAATTCCTAAATAGAAAATATTCCGTTTTAAATGTTCTGGAAAAATATTTTCCAAGCGTTTTGCCTGACGGCGATGGCACAACCATTCTCGGCAAAACGTCCATATTTTTTTGGCAGGTCGCAAAAATTGTTTAATCAGTACAATCATACATTCTCCGAACAACAAATACCCTGTTGCTATTTGCTATATTTCTGAATTTTTTATCCGAATTCACCAAACAATCCCTTTCAAAAAACATTTGAGACATTTATGCCGCGCCCCATGCCTGCCGTTTATTCAACAAACACAGAAAAATATGGAGCTTCTCTACTTATCTATATTGATTGTACCTGAACCGCCGGTAATAAAAAATGTGTCTCCGACAATATATCTTCCTGCATTACTCAGCATATATACGGCAAGCCCGCCAACCTCCTCCGGGGTCGCCACTCTTCCGGATGGATTTGTCGGCCAATTCACCCCTTGTCCAGGAGTGAATTGCAACATGGCTGTCGCAGTTGGACCGGGAGCTAAACCGTTCACCACAATTCCATATGGAATTAATTCCCTAGCAAGTCCCAATGTTAAGCCACGTACTCCCCATTTGGAGATTTCATATGGCGACCATGCCGGTTTCAACGCGGATGCCGAGCTAATATTCAAAATATTTCCTTTAAGTCTATTAGCTTTCATATAATTCGCAACTTCTTGACACATAAAGTACAGTCCTCTAAGGTTTGTATTCATTATCGTATCGTAATCAGTTTGGCTGATTGTTCCAAAAGTCTGATTGCCATGAACTCCTGCGCTGTTGACCAAAATATCAATTTTCTCGTTTTCTGAAAAATGCTGAACCAGTTCATTGAATTTTTCATGAATTTCTTCTGGTTGTGATACATCCAGAACGAGAGATTTTACATTGGCTTCTCCCATTTCTTTTATCACCGCCTTCAACCTTTTTTCAGACCGTCCAGCGATAATGACCTTACCCCCACTGGCTACAATACTTTGAGCAATCGCAAGACCTATCCCACTACTTCCCCCAGTGACCAATGCCGTTTTCCCCTCCAGCAATTTGGCAAAGGGAGTTTGAATAATTACCGGGATTGTCTTTTCGCGGACAAATCTCAAACCTATTTTCTTTAAAAATCTTTTAATGCTATTTTGCATAATCATGTCATTTGAACTGTTCTATTTTTTTATGATATCAATAATGGCTTTCATTTTTTGAATTTTTTCAGGAGAAATCAAATGTCTGGCCGCCTTATGCGCATATTGCGATAAATTTAATGAAGGTTCTTTTTTGTTCAAATCATAGAATTTTTGTGTATATTTTGCATCGTCTTCCATATCTGTGAATACTTCCACAAAAATCGGGATCTCTGATTCTTGTGCCAATTGGGAAATGGCCTTTTCCAACTCCTCCTTATTGTTGACAGCAATATATTTGAATCCCAGAGAGATAATCCATCCCTTCGCGGACTTTCGATGTTGGGCGCAAATATGTCGATTGATCGAAGGGATCGCATCTTTGCCGGCAAAAAAGTGGAATTCCGCTCCCCCTCCATTGTTTAGTAACACAACTCGGACGTTTTTCCCTATATGTTTGATGCCGGCAGCATTCATATCGTAGAAAAAACTCAAATCGCCAATAACCAAAAAAGAAAGACCATCAAATACTGAAGCTTGTCCAACAAATGTTGAAAAACATCCGTCAATACCCAACGTCCCTACATTACTATAAGATTCTACTCCTTTTGCCAAAGGGAAAAATTGCATCACACGGGTACTGTTGAGAATTGCAGTATGGAGCAGGGAATTCGGAGGAATAGTTTCTGACAAACGTTTAGCAATATAAAAATTGGAAAACTCAAATTCTGGAATCATTATCTGTCCGGAAAGACTATTCCATGTATCAAAATATTTTTGATCATTAATACTGGAAGCCGGAGCATATTCTAACATGAAATGGAAAAAATTTCTTGGAGTACATTCGAATATAAAATAAAGACTTTTAAAAATATCCCGAATAGTACCGCTCTCATTAACCAGCCAATGCTTAAATTTTGTATGATTGATCCGTAAAAAATGTTTCAAATTATAAGCGGAAAGATTATTTCCCAAGGTAATAACAATATCTGGAACCAACTCGTGAAGTTCGCTAAAGTTTTTCATCTCCGAAATGGGGTAGGAAAAAACCCTCCCATTGCAATTTACATTGGAAAGATGCTCAACGGCATATACACAATTAAATTTTGCAAAAAAATCATCCAATAATTTTTGGTCCTCCTCACAAAATACCACATTCTGGCCGATTATGACCAGAATCTTTTGGGATTGACTCAATTCTTCAGCGGCAGAACGCCAGCGAGCAACATCAAGTTCTGGTCCGAAACGCATGATTGGATTAATTTGAGGAAGAATTTCCTGATCATATACTTTTATATCTTCAACTATTGGAATATTAATATGAACAGGACCTTGACCATGGTGCTTCATTTCCAGCAATGCTTCTTGAATCAGCCTGCTGCAAAGCCACCTGTCATCCGAGGTATTGACTAAAGGAAGAGATACAGATTTCTTTACAACTCCATCAAAAATATGCGACTGTTCTATTTTTTGTGTTTCGAGTTGTCCCTGGAAGTATGGATTTTTATCGGCTGTAATGGCTATAACCGGAACATTTTGATAAAAGGCTTCTGTAATACCGGGCAAATAGTTGCAGACTGCCGAGCCGGAAGTACAGACACAAGCTACCGGATGATTTCTCACCTGCGAAACTCCTAAAGCAAAATATGCTGCACTGCGCTCGTCAACAACAGAAAAACAATTGAAAAAAGAATCATTTTCTATTGAATGAATAATTGGAATATCACTTCCTCCGGGCGATAGCACAACATCTCGTATATCATACTGTTTTAGTAATGCAACGAGGATTTGAACACTGGCTATATTTGAATACATGGGCTTTCTCCTCTCAATTCACCATTAAAATATTCAGCTAAGAAGTCAATCCTTTGATCTTATTACCGAATATCCTGAAAATTGTTGAAAACGTTTTACGATCATTCCAAATAATGCATTGCGTTCCGAATGGGTCAAACCAACAGAAAAAATCGCCAGCACTGAAAAGAGAACGCATAGACTGCCAACGACAAGAAAACCACTCCAACTGGAAACATAAAAATTAACGAAGGCTGGAATTGGAATGGCAACCAGAAAGGTAAGTAAGATTGGAATGATTGCTTGCGATAAATATCTTTTGATTTCGAATCCAAAATAGTAATACATGAAAATAATTCTGACTATCTGTAAAATACCAATGCAAACAATCCGAACACCCCAGCAAAGAACAGGAGTCCCTCCCCATAGCAAAGTTAGATAGATGAATGGGAGTCTGGAAATGGAAAGTGTTCCGATCAAAAGCTGATATTTTTTGATATCACCGGTTGCTTGTACCGACATCCACAATGGTGCAGACATAACATCTAGTAGCAAAAAGATCAGTTCCAAGCGACAGAAAATCGAAGAGAAGGGAGGAGGGTTTTTAAGCCAGACTTTTATGAAAAAATCCAATTGAAGGAATAAGGGAAATGCAAAGAAAAAGAGAAGGAAAAAAGATATTTTCGTTGTCTGAATAATCAATTTGATATGTTCTTCATGTCGCTTTTCTGCATACGATTTAACTAGACGAGGATTGAATGCAACTTGAAAATTCGATGCGAAGCTATATATTCCCATGCCAATTTGATGTGAGATGCCTAGTGCCGCATTATACGATACGCCATTGAAGATATTGATTAGAATATTAAATCCTTGACCTTCCGCCACTCCAGCAACAGATCCCCACAGACTCCAGCCGGAAAAATGCAAAAGTTTTTTGTATAATTTGCTATCTGTATGCCACAAAAAACGGCAACATTTAAAATTAATTTGGCATATTGTTACATATATTATTAAGATCAAAAAAGAAACAATACTATTTAATCCAACAAACAGGATTAATTTGTTTACAGAAAATATGGACAGAGAAAAAGCAATTACAAGCTTCATTATAACTTCAAAAATACTGATGAATGCATATAAATTCATCTTTTCATAGGCAATAATACAAGCATAAAAAGGAATTCTTATAATTTGAATAAATGTAGTCAGCAATAAAAAATGCATAACATACCGGGCAATAGAACTACTTGTGCTTCCCAAGTTCAGGCAATGGGAAACAAACCACATCCCTATAGTTTCTCCCAAAATAACAAATATGATTCCGGCTCCGATATGAATGATAAATGTTGCATTGAACACATTACGAAGTGCGGTAAAATCTTGTCGGCCAATTTCATAACTAAAAAAACGTTGCGACATGCTACCGATAACATTTGTAATAAATGAGAACGATAATACAACTCCCCCGATAATATTGTAAACCCCGAAGTTGGTAACTCCGAGTTTCGCTAATACAACCCTTGTCGTATAAAAAGAGATACCCATTATTAGTAACATTCGCAGATACAGGAAAAGCGTGTTACTGACAATAACTTTTATATTTTTACTGTAATTGTTCATTAGTTGTTGCAAATTAAAACACTAGAAAAATTTATTCCAACTTTATTATATCAGCAATTAATTAGCTTACACATTTGACAGTTTCGGAGTAGAAAAGTTGGATAACTCATTTTGAATTTGAATCCTAGGCTACGCTTTCCATATGATTTCTGACATGATCTTCGATCTTTCCCTTTACCCTATCTAGAATTTATTATTCAAGTTTGTCTTTAAATCACGATTGAGATATTCATTCGGATTCAAATCGGGCGGTAATTTGGGAATAAAAAAGTATTATAAATGCCGCTTGTCTGATTAGAAAATCATTCAACACCTTGCCATGATAAACTCTCAAATTATTTAAGGAAAGCTTTACTTGCAACCCTAAACTCTAATGCTGCCGAATCTGTAATATCGGGTCTAATATAGAAGTAAACTAATTGCGACGGAACACGAAATTCTTTACCTCGTAAAATCTGCGAAGAAAAAATGAACGGCATAAATCTTTGGAATATGCTGCTTCATGCAATGGATCAATACAGATCTTTTGCGGATGCTTCAAAGGGAATTGCAGTTGTCC
>CALABZ010000312.1 GCA_937888615.1 uncultured Lentisphaeria bacterium
TATGGCACTCCAATGGATAAAATTCTCTATGTCAGGAATATATTTCACAAAGACAGCAAAAGCAAATGTGAAATTTGATTTTTCAAAGTTTGGTACAAAAAAACGCCCAAGAAGTAATAAAAATATCACTTCTTGCATTAGGTATCTAGCCACATAGAATAAACAGAACGAAAGCAGGGCTATGACGAGAATTGTTCGGCACGTTTGGGAATGCGTTTGGTTGCGAGAATCTTTTTTGCCTCAATCTTGCTGAGAGATCGAATTTTTGCGACCTTCTCGCAGGATTTGCGGGAAAGCTTCACCCGCCCGGACTCCCAGCGGTTGACGGTCGCCGGATTGGCGTCCAGTAAAATTGCCATTTCCTTTTGGGAAATGGCGAGTTTCTTGCGAAGCGTCTTCAATGATTTTCCGTTTGTTCTCATGCGGGTAAGCCAAATTGAAAATGTTTCCTCGCCTTGGGACTCGGCGGCTTTTTCAAGCTTAAGCAGCCTTTTCCGGCATTCAGCCAAATCCACTTTCAGTCGATTGTGGGTGTCGAATCGTATGTACTTTTTGATTTCCATGCGAACCAAGGCCAGAAGCCGTTCAATGATGATTTTTTGTATGGAAGCCATTTCAACGAATTGCTCTTACAACGCAAGCTGTGTTTTCGTCATTATCTCTTCGACCTGGTTTCCTCTCGCAAATCAGGACCAACATATACGACCTCCCGGACATGACACCGCGGGGCCTGGGCCGCGCTAAGTGTTTTCAATTTTGCCGTGATTTCATCATGCGTCATATGCCGCAATTCTTCAAAAAGTTGTACTGTGGACGTCCCGGGATGGAATCGGCCTTTCTCCCAACGGCAAATCGAGGTGTAATGACTCCCAAGAAGCAGCGCCAATTCCCGTTGTGACAATCCATGCTGGATTCGGAACGTGACCATCTCTGTCCCGGCCAGTTTCTTCGTGGATTCGGGATCGTTACTTGCCGAAGCCGAATGAATTATCTTCTCCGTTAGGAGAAGTCGTTTGTTTATATCGGAAAGTTTGTCATCGACCGTTTTCGGTAATAAGATGCGTACAATCCGTTCTGCTTCACGCCGTGCAATTTTCTTTACCTCATCAACAAGCGGTTCCGACATGATTTTCCTCAACTTGCCCGATTTGAAAGGTGATGCGGGAGCGATCCCACTACGACAAGTTCCGATGCTGAATCCCAGAAGAAGTAAATGCGCAGGCAATATCTTCTGTGGTAGGATGTGCCTTTGCATATCTTCATTTTGAGAAATTGCTGCTGATCGCTTCCACAGGGATAATTCACGAAATACTGACCGCCTTCCTCGCCGGCACGGGATTTGTCGATCGAGCCCTTGCAGAGGAGGCCGAGTTCTCGACAGCGTTTTTTGAATTTATAGTCACTGGAGGTTCCCAGACGGGCGTTACGATATTCATTGCCCAGCAGCAGCAAAGCCTGACAAACCAGTTCCGGCGACTCGTACTGCGCCTTGGATAGTCCCCGTTCCGCCCGGGGATGCAGCAGGACCTTGCCCGCCAGTTCATGTTTTGTCCAGTCGGCAATTTTATCAAATGAATCGGGATACGCGGATTTGCCGGACTTGTCAACAGCCGCGACGCGGACACATTTTTCTTTCACCTCTTGTGTCTTGCGGCGCTGTCTGGTCAATTCGGCTTTCAGATTGATAAGTTCCCGGCGATAGTTCATCGCTTCTTCGCTTTTCCGCCGAAGTTCCTCAGCCAGGGATTGAACCGCGTTGTCCTCGTGATCCTGAATCATTGGGGCGGGAGAAAAATGCTCCTTTGTGATGATGGACACCTCTTCGCAAAGAATTTTTGCGTCGGAAAGGAAAAAGATTCCGCAGAAATCAAAATGAACGCTTTTAGCGAACCGTCTTATTGTGCCTTTCAGAAACTGTTGAAATCCAGAAGGCCCCTTCAGTTCGTTTCGTTCGAATTTCAGGATGCTGTCTTGAAACATGATCGGATGTTTGCTGAAGGCGTCGTCTACCGCGAAACCGGGGTAATATGTTCTGACGGCGCCATCATAAACCGCCCACGGCTTGCCGATCAAATTGCTCCACGCCATGCTTGCCCGGGCTGTCATGGAGACAACGGTGGCGATTCCACATAAGTCAATTCCCATTGCGCGGGTATCGATCATGAAATGCGGAGTCTGGTAAGGGCTTTTCCATTGATGGAGTCTGATTTCGGATGCAACGATGATCGGATATTTCCGTTCCGGGGCGCAAAGCAGCTTATAGAGTGTATTCACTCCGGCATCATCTTCCACGTTGACGGGATGGCCGGGAGAAGGAGTCTCATGTACGGAAATTTTCGCCAGCATTTGAGCAAATCCGAGTATCTCGGCCGCCGGATAATCCGCCGTGATTTTATGGTGTACCATTCCCGCGATATGGAGAACCCCCTGGCGTTCAATAATCGCGACATCAAAACGCCCAAGCGCATATACTTCCATCTGAAACGCCCACAAATGACGATCGGGCAGATGAATCGCCTCCGATGTATAGCCGGCTCCATGACGCAAAAAACCGCCGCCTTTTCGGGCCGCTACGGGAAGTTTGCGATTGACGGTTGACTCTGCGAATGTCAGAACCATTTCCATGGCGTTCAGATAAGCCGGTTCCAAGCCCGCCTCGGTGTTAATGACGCCTCTGGTTTGAAACGCCACGGTTAATAATTCCCCCTCTTGAATTTTCTTTTCCGAATTTGTCATGTCGCGACTCTTTCTGTTCCCCGTTTTCATCATAATAAAAAAAATGTAACCGCGTCCCGAATAAAACGCAAGCCGAAAATACGAAAAAGAGCCAATATTTTTTTCCTGGCTATTTTGACTTTTTTATACTCAAAAATCAATATTTACAACATTTCTTTGCGGACTGAAAATAGAACGTGAATTGACTTTTTTGAATCGGTCGCGAGCGGACGCGAATCAAGGGTTATTTCCATAAATTCAGCACCATTCGCGTACTTACAGCGAAAGAGCGAATTATCAATTTGACTTTTGATCCCGGCATGTGATAAAAATGCTTTTTCGCCGCGATGAACAATGTAAGGAAATATCATGATAATCAAGCATTTGTTTGTTTTTGGCCGATGCAAAGGGAAATCACAATGACCTGGACCGGAACTCAAATCCGTCTTTCAGGAATATCGCAAGGGAAAAATTGCGAAGAAGAAGTCAATTTCGACGCTTCACGGCGAATCAACACACACGGCAATATCCTGTTATCTTATCTTCCAATCGCCGGACGGAATGACTTGGGCTTGCTTCGGTAATTGGTTCATGATGTAAATCCACGCCTGTGCCGAGGCTCCATTCTCAAAAACGAAATCAAGCAACTCACGATCGTATAGCCGGGGATATCCTTCCAAACGATCCACTTCCGCCCAGTCGGAGAGCGAGATCTCAATCAATTCCACCGTAACCGACCCGCACGGTTCCGGAGAGAACGCGGGGAATCCCCAGCCGGTATCGTAAAGGGTGCCTTGTATTTTGGCAATTCGTCGAGAGACCGCGTTCCGGCAGAAACGGGCATTGGATTCTCCCTCCCGAAGCGTACCATAAGCCGCGATCACAATTGTTTCAGTTGTTCTCATATGTCTTATTCCTTTGGCTAAAGTGACTCTTGATCTTCCGTATGCGGGCTCCGGAACGGCAGATTCGCCGATATGCGTCCGGATAGGGCATGCCGTTGCGGACACGCTTGGTGACATCGGTCATTTCGTAGACCAGTGCCGGATACATGACATCGTCCATCAAAACTTCCGCCATGTATCGTTTATAGACGGCGGGATAGCCTTCATAACGGTCGAGGGCGACAACGTCCGACGCCCTCAACAGGTAAAGGAATCCGAACACTTGGCTGCCGTGCCGGAAATCGACATCGGCGTAAAGTCGTTCCGTGATTTGGTAGTTTGGCAAAATCGCCGGGCCGACCGGAAGAGCATGGGGACAGCGGCGAATCATCCGAGACGGCAGTAAATTGCTGCCGTAGGCGAAGTATAAGTATAATCCGTTCATTTTCAATTCATTCCACTGTTTAATCGCATCCATACATAAGCATGGAGTCGAGATACTATCCAGTAAGGAAGCGACAATTTTTTTAATTTGTTACGGTTGGGCCGGTGGAGAAAAATTCTCCGCCACAATGCGAGAACATCCCGCCGCGACAACAGGTTATTTCTTTTCCACTCGGAGACCGGCGGGTTGCGGATGTCCTGTGTCAAATTCATGCTCTTCCAGTTCATATCTGGCGAACCCGGCCGCCGTCAGGCGCTGAAGGAACTCAACCGCCGCATTCTCCGGCTCATCCTCGGATAGGCGGCAGCTTCGCAGTCCATTGACATCCAGAACCCGCCGCATGAAAACGACAGGTTCCAAACTCCCGGTGAATGGATTCATTTTCATTTGCTCGACGATATCGAGCGCGGTTTTCCCGCTGAAGAATTCTCCGGTGCATTCGACTGGATTGCCTTCAAAATCGGTTTCGTGAATTCGGATTTTCATGATTGGCCTCCTTCTGATTTATGTTTCCTCGGCGACATCGGCCCGGACTGGCCTCTGTCGCGGCTTGTATTTTCATAGACCTCCAGCGGGGTTCAGACCCGTTCATAAAATCGAACATGGGCCTCCCGTTTCGCAACCACAGGCATTATTTTTACCTGCCGACGGGTGCGTTTGCCTCATAAAAAATCCGTGGGTTTGCGGAAACGGCTTCAATGGCGACTTGCATTTCAAGTCAAGTCATGTTGGGCAAAACCAGGCGGATTTTTATTCCCGGCTGAAAGCGGCCGGTTTCTCGGCCGCCCTCCGGCGTCTTACCATGCCTCCGGCCGGCCGTTCTTCCATGCGGCGCTTCCCGGCAGGCGTTTCAAAAGGTGCATCCGGGTGTTCTTGAACTCCCCGCCGATCATCCCGAGGCGGAGGAGGAACACCCGCGTGTCGTACTTGGCGCTCGCGGTCGTATAAGGACGCTGGTTCTTCGAACTGGCCGCGCGGGCGGTCTTGGCGAGGGCGGCGATCGCAAGGCAAAGAATAATGTTGGTTTTGACCTCGCCTGCATGTGTGGTCCCGTTGAAAATTCTAAATTCCGCCGTTCCGATCCGCCACACGTTATTCAAGTTCAACGCGCGGTATCTTGCGCTGTCGTAATGCGCCGGATTCGGGTTGGTGTAACCGAACCACGCCCGATTCAAGGTTTCACGGGTTTTGGGCTTGGCCGCCTCAAGACGTTCAATGAATGCCCGATCGGTGCGGCGGGTGTAGTGGTTAAGCCGGTGTTCCCAAGTCCCGACCGCCTTCAAGATCAGTTCTTCCTGTTTGTAAAAAATCCGGGCGAGGTTTGCAATTTGCCGGGCATTGAAATCCGCGACTCCAATGTGAACATGCTGGCTGGTTGCGTCGGTCGCCTTGGCGCCGGCTTTGCGAAGCTCGCGTACCACCGCCTGCAAGGTCTCGACGTCTTCCCACTTCAGAATCGGGGTAACCACCTCGGCGCTGGTGGCACGGCTGCCGAGACTCGCATCGCTGATCGCGCGCCATTCGCGGCCGTCCGGCGCGGTTACCGTCCAGGCATCGTAACCGCCTCCGGTGTATCGGACGGCACCGCCGACCACCGCGTGAATCGCCTTGGCGGCGCGCTCGCGGGAAATGTTGGTGTACTCCAGTTCCGTCCCGAAGGTCAGCGCCTTTGCAGTTGCCATCGTGTTGTTGCTCATTTGTTTGCCTCCATTGCTCTTTGTGAATTTGCAAGTCGTTTGTATTTAATTGGTTATCTCTTCAATAGTCATATATTACCATGAATAAAACGAATAGCGAGTAAAACAATGAGAATATATTGATAATAAATATATTATAATAAACAACTTGCAGTATAATTTCAGTGGCGACGGCCGGAGCGGCTTGGCGGAAATAAAACTTGCGCAATGCCGGCAAAAAAAAGGGCCGCCCTGTGCGGCGGCAATTAACGTAAGTGGTTTTATTCAATATCGACGTATCGCAGGCAGGTCTGAATGACATGGTCATAATCGCCGGCCGTGGCTT
The DNA here is from genome assembly GCA_937888615.1 of uncultured Lentisphaeria bacterium. GTDB lineage: Bacteria > Verrucomicrobiota > Lentisphaeria > Victivallales > Victivallaceae > UBA5239. The sequence continues at coordinate 6,067 of CALABZ010000312.1, forward strand.
CATGGGTAAAGGCTTCAATCAAATCCTCCCTTCCGCCTCGACGAAGCGCCGACCGTACCCTGCCGATGATGGCAAAGGCATTTCCATCTTCTCCAACAAGACGAACCCGAATATTGGTTATGGGAGTTCCGTGATCACCATTCATCTTCTTCCTCCTTGAATTCCGGGAAAATTTCGATCTCCTGATTTTAACGCTTGCCGTTCAGCTTCGACCGCGACCGCGTAGTCGGAACGCTCGGTTTCCCGTTGCTTGCATTCCAAACAAATTGTTTCCGTATTCAGCATTGACATGATTTTGCCTCCGGCAAGACTTCCGCCGCAACGATCGCAGGTTTGGGCGGAAAAGAAATGGTCGTGCATGATTCCAGCCTCTATTGATTGCGGGCGGTTACCCGCCCGCGCTTCGTGTTACTTGTTACCGCCGAGCGTTACCTTCAGCTCAATCCACTCGTTCTTGTTGCCCAACCCCCATACCAGCCAGCGTTTCCCGTCGAAGAGGTAGGTATACTCGGCAATGCTCGTAAGTTCCGATTCCCGCTGAAAGGTTCCGAGAATTTTACGCGGCTCGCCCCGGTCGCGATGGTAGGCTATGGTTACGCCTTCCGCCGGTTGTGCCCAACTGTGATTCCGCCCGGCGTCCGGCGCGATTTTTTCGTTAAGCTGGCTGAGGTTGCCGAGCTCGATAAGCGCATTGGCTTGTTCCGGCGTGTTGTAGAATCCTGCGAGTATCACTCCGGTATGTTCGACCCCTCCGTCGAAGTTGGTGATGATGGCTTCGATTTTCTTGCCGTGTTTGACTGCGATTACCGCGTGCGATCCCATGTTTTTGCCTCTGCTTTTATGTTTGTTTTTGGCTTGGAATCCGGCGTTGCGCCGTTCCCCTTGACAGTGACTACATTACCATGGATTCCGTTGATAGCGAGTAATTTATGGCGGGTATTTGAATAATAAACCATTAATAATCAACAGGATGCGAGTTTCTTCCTCCCGTGGGGATATTGCAGGAGGGGATGGGGCGGTAAAGGCAAAAATATCTTGGGCGTAACCGACAATATCGGTGAAAGCATGAGGAGCATTGACCCCGGGAATAGAGGCGGTCGGTCTTTAGCTGCGCGGTGGTAATACGCGGGAATTGGAGCCGGAACCGAAGGAGAAGTCGTCAATCCGAAGGATGTAATTTCATTCCGTCGAGGGCGATGTCGATATTCCGGACCAGCCAGTCCCGGCATTTGTCTTCATGGGCAAAGGTCTGTTCCAACAGCAGCTCCCGCCATCCCGGGCGATTGGCATAATTAGCATAAAGCCAGATCTGAAAAACATTTTCCTCTGAGAAGCGATAATGGCCGATGGTTTTCCCGATGTGGAGTATCCTTACCGGGTTGCGATACTCCGGACTGTATAGGTCTCTCACTTCAACCGGGTCGAATGTTATGATATATTCCACCTTTAGCCCCTGACTGTTGACTGCCGATAATTTAGCATTTATGTGCTAAATAAGCAAGGGAAAATATTTGAATCGAAAAAAGTTTGCATTTCCATGTGACAAAACATATATGGAAACATTCGATTTCACACAGGTGTTTCATAAGAAAGCAACGAAAACATGCAAAATGAGGATTGAAAACGTGTTGCCGTCCTCTCCGTCCATCCCAACCGGAATGTTGGTTTTGGGGGTCATCGTAAAATTCCTTTCCTTGCCCGCTTTCGCGGCAGTCATTGTTTCAGGATGATTTCTTCGCCGTGGGATGTGATTGCGGCGACGCACCGGCGGCAGAGGAACCCCAAATCGACCTCCTCCTGCAGTTCGCTCTTCTGGAAACGTTCGCCGCACCATTCGCAGGTTCCGCTTTGATCCGTGATGTTTTCAAGGTACTCCTCGAAGGATTCGGCTTCGGTTTCACCCGCCTTTTTCTGCGCTTCGTATTCCTCCCGAAGTTCCTGAACCGTCAACTCCCCGTCGTATTCCGTATCCCAGATTCCCGATGGTTCCATGTCTGTCTCCGTGTGGTTTGCGGGGGCCTGCGCCCCCGCGGATGTTGTTTCAGAATCCTTCGCGGTTCAACCCGTAAAATCCGCGGCGGAAGGCCCGCAGGCTCGTCCGGATCTGCTTCCGGGCCTTTTCCAACTCCTGCCTGACCGCTTCGTCGGTTTCGTTCGCGACCGCCGTGTTCAGGCCGTCTTCGACGCTGAGGAGCATGTCCAGCGCTTCCTGCCCGTCGTGGTGCATCCGGTCGTAAAGGTTCGCTCCGGTGCCGTTTTCCCAGTAGGTTGCCGGAATCCTGTTTTCGTTCTTCTTGCCCATCTTCTGCCTCCGTTGTTCGGCGTTGCTTTTGTCGTCCCGCGCGGTGCTCATGCTTCGCACTTCGTACTATTCATACATTGCCATGGAATCCGTTAATAGCCAGTATTTTATGCAAAATAAACAGATAATAAAACGTTGATAATGAATAAGTTGTATACTTGATTTTCTGAACGCCGCCGATATGAAAAGGTGCAAGCCGAAATCGCGGAAGGATCGGGAAACGATATGAAGCATCCGCACATGGAGAGGGGATAAAATTATGCCCGTGTCTGTGCACAAGTAGCCCGACGTTCGCCGAGGCGGAGGTAGGCTGAACCGCCCTGATGCGGTGGAAAAATAAAAGCCCGGCAAAGGGCGTTTGTGTGCGATTGCCGGGCTTGGTATTATTCCGAGGTTTTGACGGCTGCGTCCCTGGTGGCGAGTTCCGCGAGCTTCGCCTGAAGTGCGTCGTAGGACTCCTGAGCAGCGGCTTTCAGCTGAACTGCCTGCTCGGGAGTGATTTTGCCGTCGGCCGCCATCTGGTCGATTTTCTGTTCGACCAGAGCCGCGCCGCCGGTGGTGTAGGCGATATTGAGCGTAGTACCGATAGCCTTGTAAACAGCGGAGGCTTTCTCTTCCGTGAAATTGGAGCATCCATACATCGTTGCCATGCCGAATCCGAACGCAGTGAAGAGTGTGATGGCGATGGTGATTTTCTGTTTTCTTGTGACCATAAGGATTCCTTATTGATAGAGGGTTGGATTATGCGAGGAAATTTACTTGGAAGCGGCCTCTTTCCCGGTCAGGGCTTCGACCACCTTGTCGGGATCGGCCCCGGCTTTCACCAGATCGGCGGCGGCGCCGTTGATCTGACGGCCGATCTTCACCTTGAGCGTGCCGTCGGTCGTCACGGCGGTCGAGCCGGATTTCTCCGTGCCGGCGGCGCCGTCCGCGTCGGCCTTGCCGGTCATCTCGATTTCGACGTTGTCGCGGGTGACCGCCGACAGGATTTTTCCGTAGCGGAGATTGAGCGACAGCGTGTAATTTTCAGGATTGATTCCGGCGTCGAAGCCGAGTCCGTCGCCGTACTGGATGGCGTTGTGCCCGCAGCCCGCGAGCAGACCGGCGGCGAGAACCGCCGCCCCGGCAAGAAACAGATTCTTCATGGTTTCACTTTCCTTTCGATTTGCGTTTTTTCCGGCAGACGGTGCATTCGCAAGGCGAACACCATGCCGACCAGCCGAAAATCTGGCAGAGATTGCCGAAGCGCCGCGCCTGGTTCATCACGATGTAGCGCAGCGGATTCCACCAGCCGTATCCGGCCTTGGCGACCCTGTATCCGTTGGTTTTGAAACGGGCATTCGAGGCGGCGAACTTCTCCTTCGAGCCGTCACTTTCGTGCCATTCGATGTCGTGTATGAAGGCGACGACCGCGAGGCTCGGATGGAGCGAACTGATGACGTCGCGTAGCCAGTCCGGGAACGAGTCCGGTCCGATCCCGTTGTAGATGGCGCAGAGTTCCGCCATCGTGTATTTGCCGATGATTTCACGGTTCTCCAGCTGAAACTCATCGGCGCGGCGCTTCAGCTCCTTGATTTCCTTGAGACGGTTCATAAACCTCCTTCGGTTTGGTTTACGGCAGATACACCAGCCCTTCGACGGCGTATTTGTCATTTGACGGCGTTCTCTCCTTCCAGGCGGGATCGGGCGTGAATCCGGCCCCCATCAGGCAACCGGTCATGAACGCCTTGCCGCTGATGGTTTCGGCGACGGTGAATTCGCTCTGGGCGACGATCTGCCCCTCCATGTCGAACACGTTCCGCCACAGCGGCCAGTGCGTCTGAAGCCAGACGGCCACGCTGCCGCGGGCGTTGGCGACGGCGTGGCTGTTGCCGCCGGGAAGGATGTTCCTCGTCATTTCGGCGAAGCTCATGTCGTCGCGTCCGCCCTTGTAGAGGCAGAATCCGTAGCCGGTCGCCTTGCCGGAGAGGTCGCCGATGAACGTGTAGGGCGTGATGCCGGGAACCGGTTCGTAGACCTTGAGTTCGTGTTCGGCGCGCGGCAGCCAGCTGTCGAGATGGTGGATCGGCGACACCTTGCCGAGTCCGGTGGTGATGCACCGGCCCATCGCGTTGCATCCGGCGACGTTGTCCATCGCGACCAGCGCCGAGTCGCGGTACTTCGCGTCCCCGGTCAGCATCCATGCGTAGACGAACGCCTTGCCCCGCCGTTCGGGATGTCCGACGCCCCAGCCGAGGAAGTTGTAGAACGCGTGGTTCGGCGGCCACGTCATCTCGCGGTATGTCTGCATCTCCTGATGCGAACGCCACTGGTCGGCCTTGCCCAGGATGAATTCCTTCATCCGCGCGGCGTATTCCGGGAAATGGACGTCGAGGTCGAACAGCAGTTCCGTAGCGCAGTGCTGGGCGAAGTCGTTGGCATCGTCCCGAAGCCATGTGTAATGCGCCTCGAAGTTCTCCGGCGTGATCTCCTTGGCGGACCTCGGCTCGCCGGTCAGAACGAAGAGCGCGGCGGCGGCCGGGACGACCAGCCGCTTCGCCGGGGCGTCCGGTTCCGCGTAGGAGAAGTCGAACTCGGCGTTGGCGCTGTTCTTCTGCGTGAACGCCAGCGTCGCCGCGTTGGCCGGATCGATTCCGAAGTTGAACGCCCGTATCGCGGACTCCGTGTAGACGTCGGCCTTGGCCAGCGCCGCCGGGGTTCCGGCGGTCCGCAACGCGCGGGCGAACTTCGCGGCGCATTGGGCGTATTCGAGGGAGTCCTTCCGGTTGGCGAGGCCGATGTAATACTTCTTGCCGGAGCGCCACGGCCAGTCGGATTCATGGCCGTTAGCCTCGATCCACGCGGCCACGCCGCCGTCCCCGCGCTGTCCCCGCCGCCACACGTCCAGCCCCCATTCCGCTTCGGAGAGGATGTCGGGAATCCCGTTTCCGCTCTCCGGCAAATCGAGCTGGCCGTCGGTGAAGTTTTGCGGAAACCGCAGATACGCCTCCACGAGATCGCGGACGCAGAGGAAGTGGTACGGCCTGCGGTCGAAGTCCGCCGCATCGTACCAGCCGCCCCGGAGGTCGCGGAACAGCCGCCCGGTGGCGTTGTTCGGGATCATCGAGAAATGCTTGTTCGAGAAAAGCGTCGGATAGGTCACGCCGTCCGGAGTGGCGCAGAGGTCGTAGGTGGTGTCGTCGCAGATGAACTTCGACTCCCACGTCCAGTAATGCGCCGGTTTCGGATACTCCCAGTTCGTGTGCGGCTTCACCACGCCGGAACAGCCGGAACGGTGGTGGAACAGTCCCCGGCAGTGCGTCCAGAATGCCTTGCCGAGCGCGGCCTGTCCGATCCTGAACTTGTGGCTGTAACCGACGCCGGGGATGTAGATCTGGTATTCTCCCTCGGTTTGCAGCGCCGAGAAGTCGCAGACATAGGTTTCCTCGCCGGTCAGGAGGTATGTCACGTCGTTTTTCGTATGTGTCTGGGCGGTCTCGCGTTTGGTCATGGTTCCGGTGAACGCCGGAACGTCCGAACCCGCCGGAAGCACGTGGAACGTCAGGTCGGTCAGCGAATGCCGGTACGCTCCGCCGGTTCCAAGCCACAGCCCGAAATAAGCGTATTTGCGCCCGGCGTCCGGCAGATACCCTTCCTGATTGACCTTGATGCTGGAGGCGTAGCGGTCGCGTCCGTAGATGAATTCGACCGTGTTGCCGTTCCACGCGACGGTGTGCGCGGTTCCCTCCGCCATCGCTTCGGGAAGCCGGAGGTAACCGAAGTGGACGATGTCGGCGCAGTCCAGCTCAACATAATCCGTTCCGTCGAGGAAATCGTCGAACCGCATGGTTCCGGTCGAATTCTGCCAGCGGCCGATCAGTTCGACCGGATTTCCGTCGCACGACCAGTTCGCCGCGTCGTCCATCGCGTCGACGATCCGCGGCTGGTAGTCGTTGTACAGCTCCCACATGCCGTACATGTAGTGGAACCGCCGCAGATAATTCGCAATGAAGCCGTTGCGGTAGTTGAACTCGGTGGCGTCGAGGTTCGGATACTCCGTTTTCAGCCGGTCGAGGAAGAACTCGCGGAACACGCCGCCCACCGCGACGGTCCGCTCGTCGATCAGGAACGCCTTGAGGCGGCAGGACAGCGGGACGGTCGAAAGATCCTCCGGCTTGCCGAGCCGCTTGCGCCCGTCGCGCCCGATCTTCTGGACCCGTCCGCCCTCGGTTCCGGTCGGGTTGTCGTTGAGGAACTGGAGGCCGATCAGCGCGCATTCGCTCCGGATCTCCGCGAGGGAGAGTTCCTTTTCGAAGAGCTTGATTTCGTCGACGGCGTCGGGATACGTTCCGTCCTGCTCGGACGCGTTTTCCAGTTTCAGCGAGAAATAACCGCGTCCCGGCGGATCGGTTTCGGTCGGTCGCATGACCACGAGCAGTTCGCCTTTCAGGATGCCGTCGATGTAGAACCTGGCCAGCCGGACGCCGTAGGTGAAATAGTCGATGTACTGCGTCGAGGCGCAGGTGCGTGAATATTCCACGTCCGGCGAGGTGTAGGTGAACGTGCCGTACTGGTTGCTCTCGAAGTCGACCGTGAAGTTCCCATGCGTCCGGGGATTGATCGGACGGGACAGCGTCAGAGCGAGATGGGGCCATTTGCCGGATTCCATC
>CALABZ010000313.1 GCA_937888615.1 uncultured Lentisphaeria bacterium
CATAGACCGTTATTATTTTTGAAATCAATAATTTAAATATAATGTAGTTATAGAAATTTTGACAAAACCACGGTTTATACAAGGAAATATTATCTATGAATGCTGAATTTCGAGATTTTGGACCAGTTCCATGGTGGTGCTGGACTGGTAGTTTGAAAAAAACTGAGATGCTCCGACAGTTGAATCAGATGAAAAATGTGGGTATCGATGAATTTTTTATTTATGCGGTTTATGGTTTGAAATATCCACGTTTTCTGGAGGAATCGTGGTTTGATTATGTCGAATTTATATTGAAGGAAGCGGAAAAGCGCAATATGCGGGTATGGTTCTGCGATGATTTGAATTGGCCCAGTGGAACCGCTGCCGGGTTAATGGTCAAAGAACATCCGGAATATCGGTCTCGTTCGATATATAGCAACTTACTCCGATTGCCGCCTGGAGACAAATATTTCTACAGCATCGGAGCGGCTCCTCTGGCGGTGTTCAAACGCAATCCGGGAGAAAAAAACTGGATACGAGTCGAATGTCCGGATAATTGTTATCATAATGACTCCGTCGGCGAACTGGAGTTACTGGTACTGGATATCCGCTTTTATAACTACACTATGTTAACCAGCCAAGGAATTTCCAATACGAAAAATTACCGAGGTTACTGTGATTTTATGAATCCGGAGGCGGTAAAATGCTGGATGAGTTATATCCATGATCGCTATTGGAAACGTTTTTCCAATTTCGCCGGCCGGGTTTTTAAAGGATTTTTTTACGACGAACCTTTTCTGATGCATTATCGTCTTGTTCCGGGTTGCAATCAGTTACCGTGGACGCCCGGATTGTTTGAAAAGTTCCAGACGGTTTTTGGTTATGATTTAATTGACAAACTGCCTTTATTGCTTTATGATGGCGAAATGGCTGCCACTGAATCGGTACGGGACGATTTCTGGAATATGGTCACTGAACTGATGGCTGAGGCATTCAGCCGGACAATTGCTGATTGGTGTGAAAAAAGAGGATTGCTTTCAACAGGGCATTGTGTTGGCGAGGAGATATCCAATCAACGTTTCCGTTTACTTTTCAATGGAGAAATCCACCGCTTGCTTAAACCGCACCAGATTCCAGGCATGGACTTGCTGAACGACAATTGTCCGTATCTCCATAACCGTGAAAGTCACTGGTATGGCAATGCGCCGAAAACCGAACGCAATTTTATTTTTACCGCGAAACAGGCGTGTTCCACGGCCCGTTATACCGGCGCAAAACGGGTTATGGCCGAGGCAATGGGGGTCTGTTCGCCTAGTACCTCCCTCAACCGCGAAAAAATGATTTTCGACTGGCTGGCCGGCAATGGAATAAGTATGCTCAATGAAAATTGTCTAACCTATACCCAATCGGGCTTCCTGAAGCGAGCGCTAAGCAACAAGCACTGGACCCAGCCGTGGTTTAAACACTACAAAATTTTCAGTGAATATTGTCGGAAAATGTCGCAATTTGCGACTGCCCCGCTGCAAGCCGATGTTGCCGTATTGGTTTGCGAAAGTACGATACGCGGTTCCACGCCTGCCGCGTTTGAAGAAAAACTTTCACCGGAAATCAATCTGGCTGAAGCTATGCTTTCGACTTTAGACTCCTTAATGCGAGGCCACATCGATTTTGAACTCATGTTTGAAGACATCCTAACTGAAAGCACCTTTCTTAACGGTAAATTGTTGGCCCCGAATTCGGAGTTTTCGGTTTTGGTCGTTCCTGGCGGATGGTTGCTCAGCGTTGCAATTGCGGAAAAACTGGCGTCTTTCATCCGCGCCGGGGGAAAGTTGCTTTTCGTTGACACGCGTCCAGTGAGGATTTGCGGCAAAGAATTATCAAGCGAGTTGCGCACCATTTTTGATAAGGCTCCATTGTTGAAACTCGGTGCCGATTTCCCGGCCCGTCTGCTTGCGGCGTTACAGTTGGATCTACGCTATACATTAAACGGAGAAAATACGCAAAATATCTTTTCTGCATTGCGTGGCAATACCTTATTGCTTTCAAACCAGGGAAACACCAAAACGCGCTTCAGCGTGAATTGTCAACTGCCTTTCCCTGTAACGGCACATGGTAGCGGCAATGACGATGCTTGGGATTTTAAGGCACCGGAAATAGAACTTTTCCCGGAGCAGTCGATTTTGCTGGAATATGGTCGGAAAACTTTTGGTACGCCCCCGGCTGCCTATCAGGTCCTGCCAAAACAGGAAAAATTACGGCTTTCGGATGTTTGGGAATACAAGCTTGATCGACCGAATAATGCCATTTGCCAATTTGAACTTGGTTTGGCTCCTAATGCCGAATCCGAAAATCCGGAACAGGTCAAATGTTGGATTCCAGTTTCCCGTGACGGCTGTCATGGACTTGAGTTTTCGCCGGAAGAATGCCAATGGTATTGGCTCCAGAGTAAATTCACTCTCGACACCGACTTAACGGACTTGTCTCTGGTTGTGGATACTGATGATTATGATCTGGTCATACTTAACGGTAAGCCGATTGCAATTCACACCAGTTATACGTTGTGGGATCACCTGAACGTTAAATTCGATTTGGCCTCTGCTTTGCGCCGGGGAATAAATAGTTTACTTATCCGGGGACGTACTTCTCCTTGGTCTTCTCCGCGCCTTACGACCCATATCGATAACTCGATTGAGCCGGTAGTTCTGCACGGAAATTTTGCTGCCGAGTTGAAGGATGGAAAAACCATGCTTACTGCTTTGCCGGGAAGTTTGATTACCGGGAATCTGCACGTTCAGGGCTTTCCTCAATATCTAGGCGAAATTCTTTATCATCAAAAATTTTCCGCGCGTCCTGGAATAAAGCGATTATTTCTGCCGGAAGTAAATGCCGGTTCAACCGAAGTCAGACTTAACGGAGTAAGCTTAGGAACCCGTTTATGGGGCCCATACATTTTTGATTGTCGCAATGCAATAAGAGTCGGAGAAAACACATTGGAGGTCGTCCTCACCGGACGATTAGGAGATATGTTGCCTCGCAGTTATGGAAATCAGAAATTCTCTACAATTCCGTTGGGGATTGGGAAAAGTGTTCTGATGTATTAATAATTCCGAATGCCGTAAAGGGCGGAAAAGACATAAAAAAACGGGGGATGCGGCCAAGTTGGCGCATCCCCCGTTTGCTTGCTCAGGAATGAATTAGTGCACTACGTGCCGGTGGTATTCCTGGAGACTGCATACTTCAAGACGACCGAATTCGGCCTTGTCGCGCAATCCTTCCACCGCCGCCGCCATGCCGGAAAGCGTGGTGGTGATCGGCAGGCCGTTGATGACCGACTGGGTACGCATCTGGATTTCGTCGACCATCGCTTCCGCACCGTTTTCGGCGGTGTTGATGATCCACTGAATTTTGCCTTCATGCACCAGGTCCAGCAGGTTCGGGCGCCCGCGCGAAATGCGGAAGACCGCCTGCGCCGGGATTCCCGAATCATACAGTTTGGTCGAGGTGCCGCGGGTCGCGTACAGCGTGAAGCCCATATCGGCCAGTTCGCGGGCGTATTCCATCGCCGCGTCTTTATCCTCGTCGCGCAGCGAAATGAAGATGCTGCCCGAACTCGGCAGGGAGTTGCCCGCCGCCAACTGTGATTTCAGATAGGCCAGTCCGCGATCCGAATCCATTCCCATGACTTCGCCGGTCGATTTCATTTCCGGGCTGAGGACGATGTCCACGCCGGGGAATTTGACGAACGGGAATACCGCTTCCTTCACGCAGGTGTAGGGCGGAATCACTTCCTGGGTGAATTTCAGGGATTCCAGCGATTCGCCGACCATGCAGCGAGCCGCCAACTGCGCCAGCGGAACCCCGATGGCTTTGCTGACAAACGGCACTGTACGGGAGGCGCGCGGATTGACTTCGATGATATACACTTCGTTGTCTTTGATCGCGAACTGGATATTCATCAGGCCGCAGACGTTAAGTTCTTCGGCCAGCGCGTAAGCGTGGGCGTGGATCTTTTCGGTAATTTCCTTAGAGAGCGTGATCGGGGGGATAACACTGGCCGAATCGCCGGAGTGGATGCCGGCCGGTTCAACGTGTTCGATGATCGCCCCGATGACTGTGGTTTTGCCGTCCGAAATACAATCCACGTCCAGTTCGATGGCGTCTTCGAGGAAGTGGTCGATCAGGATCGGTTTGCCGGGTGAAACCGTGGAAGCTTCTTCGACAAAACGGCGCAGGTACTGTTCCTTGTACACGATCACCATGCCGCGTCCGCCGAGGACGAACGAGGGACGGATCAGCATCGGGTAGCCGACGCTGTCCGCCAGGCCCAGGGCCTCTTCCACCGAATAGGCAATGCCGCTGGCGGCCTGTTTGATGCCGATCTTGTCGATCATGTTCTTGAAGAATTCGCGGTCTTCGGCGGCGTCGATGTCGTCGGGACAGGTGCCGATGATGTTCGCCCCGGCGGCTTTCAACTGCTGGGCGAGGTTCAACGGGGTCTGGCCGCCGAATTGGACGATGATGCCGTCGCATTTTTCGCGGTCGTAAATCGCCATTACGTCTTCGAGGGTGAGCGGCTCAAAATAGAGCTTGTCGCTGGTATCGTAGTCGGTGGAGACGGTTTCGGGGTTGCTGTTGACCATGATGCTTTCATAACCGATCTTGCGCAGGGCAAAGGCGGCGTGGACGCAGCAGTAGTCGAACTCAATCCCCTGGCCGATGCGGTTGGGGCCGCCGCCGAGGATCATGATTGATTTCTTGCGGTTGCCGCGCGACCGTACCGGTTCGTCGTATTCGCCGTAGGTGGAGTAGTAGTACGGGGTCTGGGCCTCGAATTCACCGGCGCAGGTATCCACGGTGGCGAAGATCGGTTCGAGGTTGATCGCTTTGCGGGCTTTGCGGACGTCCAGCTCGTTGCTGTTCAGCAGGAACGCGAGCTGACGGTCCGAATAACCGAACTCCTTGACCTGACGGAAGAATTCCGGGTCTTTTGCCAGGCCTTCCGGCGTTTTGGCGGCTTTGATTTCTTCTTCGAACGCGGCCAGTTCCTCAAGGTTGCGCAGGAAATACGGATCGATGGCGGTGAGGGAATGGACTTTTTCCAGACTCCAGCCGCGTTTGAAGGCGGCACGGATTTCATAAACGCGATCCGCGTTCGGACGGATCAATTCGGCTTCGAGATTTTCATCGCTCATGGCTTCGAAGCGTCCGTCTTTGCCGTCCGCTCCGAATCCGGCGCGGCCGGTTTCCAGTGAGCGCAGGGCTTTCTGGAAAGACTGTTTGAAGGTGCGTCCGATCGCCATTGCTTCGCCGACCGACTTCATCTGGGTTCCAAGCGTGGAATCCGCTTTCGGGAACTTCTCGAAAGTGAAGCGCGGTACTTTGGTGACGATATAGTCGATGGCCGGTTCGAAACAGGCCGGGGTTTCCGAGGTGATGTCGTTCAGGATTTCATCCAGCGTGTAACCGATCGCGAGCATCGCGGCGATTTTGGCGATCGGGAACCCGGTGGCCTTGGAGGCGAGAGCGGAGGAACGGGAAACGCGCGGATTCATTTCGATGATGATCTGGCGTCCGTCTTTGGGATTGACCGCCCATTGGACGTTCGAACCGCCGGTTTCCACGCCGATGGCTTCCATTACTTTCAAACTGCGGTCGCGCATGATCTGATATTCGGCGTCGGTCAGCGTCTGGGCCGGGGCCACGGTGATTGAGTCGCCAGTATGCACGCCCATCGGATCGAAGTTTTCGATGGAACAGATGATGACCGAATTGCCTTTTTTGTCCCGCATGACTTCCATTTCGAATTCTTTCCAACCGAGGAGGGATTCCTCAATCAGCACTTCGCTGTTGCGGCTGGCGGCCAGCCCGCGGCTGACGATGCGTTCGAAGTCTTCGCGGTTGTAGGCGATTCCGCCGCCGGTTCCCCCCAGGGTGAACCCGGGGCGGATGATCAGGGGCCAACTGCCGAGGGTTTCGGCGATGGCCAGGGCTTCCTTCATGGTATGGGCGGTGCCGGAGCGCGGCAGTTCCAACCCGATGCCGATCATGGTCTGTTTGAACATCTGACGGTCTTCGGCGCGTTTGATCGACTCGGCGTTGGCGCCGATCAGTTCGATATTGTAACGCCGGAGGATGCCGCGTTCGGCCAGTTCCATCGCCAGGTTCAGGGCGGTCTGTCCGCCGAGGGTCGGCAGCAGGGCGTCCGGACGTTCACGGCGGATGATTTCGTGGATGACGTCTACGGTCAGGGGTTCGATGTAGGTACGGTCGGCAAACTCCGGGTCGGTCATGATGGTCGCCGGATTGCTGTTGACCAGAATGACTTCGTATCCCTCCTGTTTGAGTATCTTGCAGGCCTGTACGCCGGAATAATCAAACTCGCAACCCTGGCCGATAACGATGGGGCCAGAGCCGATCAGCATGATTTTCCGGATATCGGTACGTTTGGGCATTTTATTCTCCTTTTTTCGCTAAAGCCGCCGCGACCAGCCCGCTGAAAAGCGGATGCGGCTGGCGGGGACGTGATTTAAATTCGGGGTGGAACTGGCATGCTACGAAGAACGGATGATCGGCGAGCTCCACGATTTCAACCAGATGGTTGTCCGGGGAGGCTCCGGCGATCTTCAGCCCTGCCTTTTCCAGTTCAGCACGATAGGCCGGATTGAACTCGTAGCGGTGACGATGGCGTTCGCTGATCTGGGCGGAGCCGTAAAGTTCGGCACTGCGGGAATCAGCAATGAGGTTACATTTATAAGCGCCGAGACGCATGGTGCCGCCCATTTTCTTGTCGATGATCTCGCGCTGATTTTCCATCAGGTCGATTACCGGATGGGAGGTGCCGGCATTGAATTCACTGCTGTCGGCGTCCTTGTAACCCAGGACGTGGCGGGCGAATTCGATCACCGCGCACTGCATGCCGAGACAAATGCCGAGGAACGGAATTTTATTGATGCGGGCGTATTCGATGGCTTTGATTTTGCCGTCCACGCCGCGGATGCCGAAGCCGCCCGGCACCAGGATTGCGTCCATGCCGCCGAGAATGGCGTTGATGTCGCCGTGTTCGAGATCTTCGGATTCCACCGGGACCACTTTGATTTTGGCGCCGTGGGCGATGCCTGCGTGGTCGAATGATTCGTAAATGCTCTTGTAGGCGTCTTTCAACTTGCTGTATTTGCCGATGATGCCGATGGTACAGGTGCGGGTGGGATGGAGCACTCCATCCATCCATTGACGGTAGGAGTCAAGCTCGATATTGTTTTCGGGGAGATTCAAGAGGCGCAGCACATGAACGTCGAGTTTCTGGCGCGCCAGTTCCAGCGGAACTTCGTAAATGGAGTTGCGGACGTCAAGCTCTTCGATCACCAGTTCGCGGCGGACGTTGCAGAACATCGCCAGTTTTTCGAGGTGACTTTCGTTCATCGGCACTTCGGTGCGGCAGACGAGGATGTCCGGGGTGATCCCGATATTGCGCAGGACCGCCACCGAATGCTGCGAAGGCTTGGTCTTGAGTTCGCCGGCGGCCCGCAGGTACGGCACCAGCGTCAGGTGCATGAAAATGGCCTTGCCGTGTTCGGCTTCGAACACGAATTGGCGGGCCGCTTCCAGAAACGGCAGGGATTCGATATCCCCGGCGGTGCCGCCGATTTCGGTGATGGCGATATCGACGTCGGGCGCGTGAAGCGCTTTCATCGCGTCCTTGATTTCGTTGGTGATATGGGGGATGATCTGGACCGTGCCCCCGAGATAACCGCCGGCGCGCTCGCGTTCGATGACGTTGCTGTAGATTTTGCCGGAGGTGTAATTACTGGCCTTTGAACAGTTGATCCCGGCGAAACGTTCGTAATGGCCGAGGTCAAGGTCGGTTTCCGCGCCGTCGTCGGTGACGAAGACTTCCCCGTGTTGAAACGGGCTCATGGTGCCGGGGTCGACGTTCAGGTACGGGTCGAGCTTCTGCATGGCTACCTTGTAGCCGCGCT
>CALABZ010000314.1 GCA_937888615.1 uncultured Lentisphaeria bacterium
CCGAAAGGCTCGCCGAGGAAGAAAAACGCCTCGCGGAAAAAGGCCTCCTGATTCACGAATGGTCCGCCGAAGACGTCGGCGCCGACAAGGGACGTATCGGCTTTGCCGGTTCCCCGACCAAGGTTAAAGAAGTCATGAGCGTTATTCTCACCGCCACCGACAGCAAGAACATCGAGCCGACGGAACAGGGCGTCAACGATCTCATGCATGAACTCATCACCGATCACACCTTAGGATAAGAATTATGGCTAAAATTGGAAACGTCTGGGTTTTTATTGAACAGGAAGGCGGCGTGATCGCCGATGTAAGCCTTGAACTGCTGTGCAAGGGGCGTGAACTCGCCACTGAACTTGGGGTCAAGACCGAAGCCATCCTCCTTGGCGATAAGCTCGAAAAATGCATTCCCACCCTCTATGAATATGGCGCCGACAAGGTGTTCCTGGCCGAAGATGCCCGCCTCGAACCCTTCACCGTGCAGCCTTACGCTAAAGTCATCATGGACCTGATCCATGAGTACAAACCCAATATCCTGCTCTTCGGCGCTACGCTGAAAGGCCGCGAACTCGCCCCCCGCGTGGCTTCCGAAAAGCTCGCCGGGCTGACCGCCGACTGTACCAGTCTGCGCATCGACGATTTCGAGGACAAGGTCAACAAAAAGTCCTACACCAACAAGCTGATGCAGATCCGTCCCGCGTTCGGCGGCAACATCATCGCCACCATCGTCAACACCTGGGACGATCCCCAGATGGTGACCGTGCGCGAAGGCGTGATGAAAATGGATGAGCCCCAGAAAGGCCGCAAAGGCGAACTGGTCAAGGTCAAAGTCGCCCTGTCCGACGCCGAAACCGTCATCAAGGTTATCGAACGCGTCCGCGAAGACAAGGATGTCGACCTGAAAGGCGCGCAGATCATCGTGGCCGGCGGCTACGGGGTCGGCAGCAAGGACAACTTCAAGCTGATTTACCAGCTCGCCGAAGCCATCGGCGGCGAAGTCGGCGCTTCCCGCGCCGCCGTTGACGCCGGCTGGATCAACCATGACCACCAGGTCGGCCAGACCGGGGTTACGGTCCGTCCGAAACTCTACATCGCCTGCGGTATCAGCGGTTCGATCCAGCATCGCGCCGGTATGACCGAAAGCAAGAAAATCATCGCCATCAACACCGACCCGGACGCCCCGATCTTTTCGGTCGCCCATTACAGCATCGTCGGTGATCTGAACACCGTCATCCCGCAGATGATCAAAGCCTTCAAGGCCAAGCAATAAGGGGGAAGAAAAGCACTATGGAAAACTATTTTCTCGACAATAAAGACCTGCAGTTCACCCTCGAACACCTCGACCTGAACGAAGCAGTCACCCTGCGTGAACACAACTTCAAATACGCCGCCGAATACGACCACGCCCCGACCAGCTTCCCGGACGCCCAGGACAGCTATCGCCGCGTCGTTTCCGTAATCGGTGAAATCTGCGGCGAAAACATCGAATCCCGCTCCCGCGAAGTCGATGAGAACGGCCCGCACTTCGAAAACAACAAAGTGACCTATTACCCCCTTACCCAGATGAATCTGGACGACCTGAGCAAGGCCGGGGTCATGGGAGTCATGCTGCCGTATCAGTACGGCGGCCTCAATTATCCTGTTTCGATCTATACCATGATGACCGAAATGGTGTCGCGCGCCGACGCCTCGCTCCAGAATCTCTTCGGTCTTCAGGATATCGCCGAAACCATCAGTGAATTCGGCACCGAAGAACAGAAAGCCGCCTACCTCCCCGGTTTCGCCACCGGTGAATTCGACGGTTCCATGGACCTGACCGAACCGGATTCCGGTTCCGACCTCCAGTCCGTGCGTCTTCGCGCCCATCAGGACCCGAAGACCGGTCAGTGGTACTTGAACGGCATGAAGCGTTTCATCACCAACGGCTGTTCCAAGATTCACCTGGTGCTGGCCCGTTCCGAAGAAGGCACCAGCGACGGCCGAGGCCTTTCGATGTTCATCTGCGAAGCCTGTCCCGAACTGGTCGTCCGTCGTATCGAAGACAAGCTCGGCATTCACGGCGTGGCCACCTGCGAACTCCAGTACAACAACGTACCGGCGCAGTTGTGCGGACAGCGTCGCCGCGGCTTGACCCGTTATGTCATGTCGCTGATGAACGGCGCCCGTATCGCCATCAGCGCCCAGGCGCTGGGGATTGCGGAAGCGGCTTTCCGCCTCGCCCGCAAATATGCGTCCGAACGCGAACAGTTCAAGAAGGCAATTGATCAGTTCCCGCCGGTTTATGAAATGCTCGCCACCATGAAGACCCGCGTCACCGCCGCCCGCGCCCTGCTTTATGAAGCAACCCGCGCCGTCGACCTGCGCACCGTCTATACCCACATGACCGATCATTTGCCGTCCGACCAGATCACCCCGGAAATCCGCGAAAAGCAGAAGTATTACAACAAGCTCGCCGCGCTCCTCACTCCGATGAGCAAGGCCCTCTCCACCGAAATTGCGAACTCGGTGGCCTACGACTGCATCCAGATTCACGGCGGCACCGGTTATATGCGGGACTTCAACGCCGAGCGTTATTACCGCGACGCCCGCATCACCAATATCTACGAAGGCACCACCCAGCTTCAGGTCGTGGCCGCCATCGGCGGAGTGATGCAGCGTGACGGCGAAAAACGCATCAAAGAACTGCTGAGCCTCGGCTACGAAGGCAAATTGCTGCGTCTGCGGGACAAAATCGCGGCCATGCTGGAAAAACACCTGAAAGCCATCGCTGCCGTCGCCGACCGCAAGGACAGCACTTATCATGACCTGGTCGCCCGTAACCTGGTCGAAAACGAAACGTTCATCTATGTCGGACTGCTGATGCTGCGCGATGCCAAGACCGATGCGGCCCGCGAACCGATCGTTGAACGCTATATCCTCGATGCAGAGCCGGAATTCGCCAAGAATCTGATGAAGATCAACAGCGGCGACCTGACTCTGATCGACAGCCATCGCGATGTGATTGATTATTAATCGAATTTCGCGTAAAATTACGGGGGCGCGGTGCGCGCTCCCGTTTTTGACTTTTAAAAAGTCGAACGTAAGGAGTAAAAAAAGTGAATAACATTTACCTGGAAAGAGCCAAGAAAGTAATCGGCGACCCGAAAATTCTGTCGCTGGTTACCGCCAAGCGCGCGCGTCAGTTGGCACTGGGCATGCGCCCGATGGTCAAATGCAAGTCGGAAAACTGGCTTGATGTGGCCCTGCTGGAAGTTGCCGAAGGCAAGCTTTCCTATGAATTTTCGGACCTGCCGGAAGAAGATGCCCTCCTCTCCGATCAGTCGGAAACCGACGCCGAAACCGTCAGTATGTTCGCCCAGCAGATTGTCGGCGAACTGGAAGACAACGACAGCGTCATGAGCGATGAGGAATACTTCAAATCCGAGGCCGAAAACGAAATCGAATTCGGCGACATCTTCGACGAAGAAGATGATTCGGAAGCTTATCGTCAATCACTGAAGGACCGCCATTGATATGCAACCCCAAGTCGCAGTTATCATGGGCAGTAAAAGTGACCTGCCGATATTGAAAGGAGCATTTCAGGTGCTCGAGGACTTCGGCGTGTCCTATACCGCCCGAGTCATGTCCGCCCACCGTACTCCGGCGGCGGCCACGGAATTCGCCTCGAACGCCGCCGCCAACGGCATCAAAGTGATGATTTGCGCCGCCGGTATGGCCGCGCACCTGGCCGGCGTCATCGCCGCCCACACGACCTTGCCGGTAATCGGCATCCCGGTAGCTTCCGAGCCTTTCAACGGCCTGGATTCGCTGCTGTCCACCGTCCAGATGCCCCCCGGCATCCCGGTGGCGACCGTTACCGCGGGCAAGGCCGGCGGCAAAAACGCCGCGCTCTATGCCGTCTCGATTCTGGCGCTCTCCAATTCGGAGCTTGCCGCAAAGCTGCAGGATTTCCGCGCCGAGCAGACCCGTCAGGTGATCGAAGCCGACGCCGAGCTTCAGGAAGAACTGAAGAAATAAATTGATTCAAAAAAACAAGGCAAACCGCTGTTTCAGTCGGTTTGCCTTGTTTTTTATTTATGCGGTTATCCCCAAAAGCCTGGTAGGGCTGAAAACGATTCGGAGGGGGTGAAATCGATCGCGGAAATCGCAGGGGAGTACAATATCCACCCGAACCTGGTGGCGCAATGGAAAAAGAAGCTGATGGAGGC
>CALABZ010000315.1 GCA_937888615.1 uncultured Lentisphaeria bacterium
CAATGAAACTTCAGCAGGTTTGATCGAAAATGTAGAAGTTAAAACGCAATACCCCGATCCGTGATACGGGGGCAATCCGCTATTATCGGGTTGCAAAAAACCGAATGGAATTTTAGATAATTTAAGGCCGGTAACTTGTGAGTGTTATGTTAAATTCTTTGTCAGTTTAGCCATTAAAGGATCAGTTTTTTCCTCTTTATATGCATAGAATCAGGAGAGCCAACAGGAGGAAGAAGGCGGCAAGAATACATTTGGAGATGACTAGATGACGCTTGGACCACCTGACCAATTTCATGGTGGCGATGCCGTGATAAAAGATGAAGAAAATCAGCAGGAGCGGAATGATGAACATGAGATTATACAGCAAAAGGAGTAAAATCCATCTGAATCCGGCGGTTTCTTTGGCCATCAGTACCAAGGTCGGAATATAGACTTGTCCTGTACAGACGCTTTTTAGAATCGTCACCAAAATACCAGTCAAAAAAATGCCAGGCAGCAGTACTTTATAGTTGATGCCTTTTTTCATGATTCTGTGGATACGGCTTGAGAGCGAATCGGGGAGTTTCATCCAGACACCATTTTTTCCCTTGCCCCGGGAAAAGCGGATAGCATCCCCAAACGATACCACCGCGAACACCATCAGCAACGCAACCATGGTCCAGTCAATGATCTGTCGTACAACCGCGAACCCAGAGAGCATTCGGATAAAATAGAAAAGACCGCAACCCAACAGCATATAAGTAAGGAAGCAGCCCAAGCAATAAATCAGACCTACGGCCAACAGCTTGCGGCGTTTTACTTTAGCAACACTGAGCAAGCTCAAGAAAAAAACCAATGCAGAGAATACGCAAGGATTGATACCATCAATCAGTCCGGCCAATGCCACTGCTCCAATGGTAAACCCTGCCGCACGTCTTTTCAGTATTTCCTCAGAAGCCTCTGGTACGAAAATGCTTTTTGGTTTAACCTACAAGGCAACATTTTTGACACTACCCAAGATTCAACATCTTCCTGCCTTTGAATCCATTGTTCAGCGCGGCGTTCTAATATCTCTCCTACTTTAGGGCTTGATGAATGAATAATAAATCGTTTATTACAAGTTCTTTATTTGTGCATTTTTGCCATTTAGCTGTATATTATTCCGGCGAAAATGAAGAAAAACCGTGCAGGAGCAAATCGGAATGTATCGAAAATCGCGTCACACTGATGAATTGCCGGAAATCGGCTTGTATTTTGAAGGTCGTTTAAATCCCGAAAACCGCTGGGTAAAAATGACCGAGCGTTTGCCGTGGCATGAGCTTGAAGCCGATTATGCCAAGCATTTCAAAAGCTGTGGGCGCGGCGAAGTGGCGCTGAATGTCCGCGTGGCAATGGGCGCGTTGATCATCAAGGAAATCCTTGGCTTGAGTGATCGCGCCGTGGTCGATGCGGTGGGTGAGAATCCGTACCTGCAATACTTTCTCGGTTTCAAACGATTTCAAACGGAACCGCCTTTCAACGCTTCATTGATGATCCATTTTCGAAAGCGTCTCTCTCCGCGGAAGTCGTCAATCACTTCAATGAGAAAGTCATAGAACTGGCTCGGCGCGATGCTCCTCCTGAGGATGATCCTCCGCCGGATGACAACGGAAAGCCGGATTTCGGCACAAGTTCCAGCGAGTCGAAAAACGCCGGAACAATTCTGATGGACGCGACATGCGCACCGTCGGACATCAAATATCCGACTGATTTGAATCTGGTCAATGACGCTCGTGAACTTACCGAAAATATCATCGATCAATTGCGAAAACAGCAGGGCAATCCTTCGCCACGTCCGCGTACCAAGCCGCAAATCTGTCGCAGAAGATATCTTGAAATCATCAAGCACCCCAAATGCGGCGTTGCCAAACGGCGTAGCGCATTGCGCTTTCTCCTGAATGCGGTTCGACGAAATCTCGAATTTATCGATGTACTTCAACATCAATCAGATTCAATCGACGGAGACACGGTTGAACAAATCCGGGTGATTCGCATGGTTCACGATCAGCAGCGGAAAATGTTGGATCAGAAAACCCGCCGTGTTGAGCACCGGATCGTCAGTTTGCATCAGCCGCATGTGCGTCCGATTGTGCGCGGGAAGGCCGGACGCGAAACCGAATTCGCTGCGAAACTAACCGCCAGTTTGGAAGACGGATACACTCGGATTGAACGGCTTTCCTGGGAGGCATACAACGAAGCGTCCGACCTGCAAACCATCTGTGAGCGATACCAAGATCGCAACGGTCATTATCCGGAAGCAGTCTTGGCGGATAAACTGTTTCGCAACCGGGAAAATCTTCGGTATTGTGCGGAGCGTGGAATTCGTTTGTCCGGTCCGAAGCTTGGGCGACCGACGAAGGTGGTGGATCCTGAAGTTTTGAAACAACAACTGACCGATAATTCCGCCCGCAATGCGATTGAAGGAAAGTTTGGGCAATGCAAACGTCGTCTGGGCCTCGGTCGAGTGATGGCGCGGCGCAAAGATTCTTCCGAAACCGTCATCGCGATCACCATCCTGACCGCAAACCTGATCCGCTGGATGCAGGAACCCCGATGGCTTTTGTTGCCGCTGATTCCGACTCAGATTTTCAGTGTGGAAATATCGGGAAATTCGAGCAAATACCAAAAGGCCGCATAAACCCTTCCCGTTCAGCAAACCCTAGGTAACTTTGACCGTTAGTTCGCGGGTTGCTGTTTTCCCTGAGGCCGATTCGCGAACGGCTATGCTCCATTTTCGCAGGTACAAATCGTTGGCGCTGAAATTATGTCTTTTTTCGTGATTTTGTTGTTTGACAACGGTTTTGATAGTGGTTTTTTAAAGGTTAAAGTACCTTCGGATTCGCCGGAAGAGGTTCACATAACAGAAAATTACAAGACGTTCGCTATGTCCGCTCAAAAAATTTGCCGCTTATTTTTCTTATTCACCACTCACTTGACCCGAAACGATAAAGCGGCAACAGATTTTTCCGCATCATATACCAGCGAAGCCATTGTAAGCGGATGGCGAGTGCTGCTCTCGATTCGGCACTGTTCACCTTGACAATGGCGCTGTTTTGCCGGAATTTGGATGCAGCTAAATCCAGTATTCGGATATTTCTAGCAAAAAAATAAACATCTCTTTCATCGTTCATCCTTGTTTTTAATGAATTCCACACTCATGGTTAACCGCCTGTAGGAACCGGACGACTTCGACTTCGTGTTCCGGATTGGTCGGTGCCACTTTGGTTTCAAAAAACGACACAATCGCGTCAAGCAGCCCTTGGTAGATGGTATCTATATTCACATTGACGGTGATAATTTGGTGTTCGCGCCAAACCGTGAACCCATAACCGTGCACCCCAGCTGTCGTCGCCCGTACGATCCCGCAGCGACCATCAGCCCAGTGCCCGATTGCTGTAGAGCCGAACTTATCTTCAGTGCACTCCACGCTTTCAAACCCGGGTCCCATCAATTCAAAGAGTGGCTCAACCGAATGCAAGGCGTAATAAATCCAGCCCGGCATTTGCGAGTTTTTCAAAAACGGCGACCATGTCATAGCGCTCAAAATTTTACCTCCGGAGCGATCCGCCAATACGGTTTTCAGCTCCGGCGTATAGCGTAAGGAAGAAGCGGAAAACAGCGGGCATTTTGCCTGGGCAAACGCATCCACCAGCGCTCTCGCTTTCTTCACATTGACCTCCATCGGCTTATCTACATAGACTGGCAAGCCGTATTTGATCAACTGCGTTGCCATTTCATAGTGCTGGCTGCCGTCATCCTGCAGCACTAATACGCCATCGACATCTTTGGCCAATTCATCCAAAGAATCCACAATCTTCACACCCGCTTCTTGGGTGGTATTAATGTACTTCTGCAAGGTTATATCATCCACCATCACAGTCGGATAAGGCATCGCCTTGACCACTTTGGCAGTGAACATGCGCCTATTGACTTCAGTAGCGAAAACCGAACCGTGTCCATCCAACCCGAAAATTGCCAAGCGTATCACTATTTTTACTCCTCTGTATAGGGAATGCGTCCCTGCTTTTCCAAACGTTCCGATAATTTTTCCACAATTGCCGGATCGATATTAAATGGCACGTGCAAAATGCTGTTTTCATATGCGGACTGAAATATCGCCATCAACAATTCATAACTCATTAACGCACGCCGCAATGAATTATCATGTTCTGCGCTGCCATCGAGCCACGCTGCCATCGCCCGGGTGAATTCCCGTTGTCCGGTCGCATCGCTGCAAAACCATCCGGTCGGGGCTGTTTTCGCTTTTGCCATGCCATCAATCTGGTATCCCCAACCCGAATTCTGCTTCCACCATGCCCGCCCATTGGCACCCCAAATATCCACTTCGCAATGCTGCCAATAACCGCCGGTTTCACCGAATACCCCGATGGCATCATCGGCATCTTCCAGATAAACAGTCAAATCGGGAACAAAATTCAATCGCGCCAATACATGTGCCGGTGCCGGATGACTATATTCGTGACCATTCATCTTGTAGGCGGTGGACCAGACTTTTTGGCACTCGGGATTGTCCAGCAAAAACAGTAGTAAATCGACCATGTGCGGCCCCATTGACAGAATGTTTCCACGAATTACCGCCCGAATGAATTCGATCTTGCCCAATTTTCCGGAACGCATGAGTTCGCGCAGATCACGGCAATGATTAAAATATCGACGCTGCATATTCACCGCAATTTTGAGATTATATTTTTCCGCCGTTTCCTTGACTTTTTGTGCCTGATTCACGGATAGAGCCAAAGGCTTCTCGATGATCACCCCTTTGACCCCGTAACGACCGGCCGCTTCCAGTGCCTGTTCTCGGTAAGTCGGTGGCGTCACAACATGTAAGATATCCGGTTTTTCGGTTGCCAGCATAGTCTCGAAATCGGTGTATAATTTTGAGATAGAGTATTTTTTTCCGGTTTCCTCCAACCGCTGGATATTTTGATCGCACACCGCTGCCAGAGTGATCTCCGGAAGGTTTTCCACGTAAGCATCCAAGTGAAATTGCGCCCGAGGACCGCATCCTAAAATAACTGCTTTATAAGCCATAATTTTTCCTTTATAGATAACCGTTTTTATCTGACTAATTTGACGATTTGTTCTTCGCGGCAGGATCGTTCGGCGGCCTCTACCGCACGGACTGCCTCCAGCGATTCTTGTGGTGTTATGACGGTAATCGGGAGATTTTCCCGTATACAATGAATAAAATACGCCAATTCACTACGCAATGCTCCTGCTCGCATCCCGTGGATTTCTGGCCAGAAAACCGCTTCCGGCTGGTGAAATCCATTTGCATCGTTGATCTGTAGTCCGCTATTGCCGCCATTGAGATAGATTGCTCCTTCGGTTCCGATGATCTCAAACCGGCAATCAATCTTAAAAGGGGTGTTTTCCGGTAACATCCATACGGTTTCGGTTACTCCCACTGCGCCGGAAGCGAAATCATACATCGCCCAGCCAATGTCCGGATTTTTAAAATTGCGTACTCTGACGCCGCGAGCATACACTTGAGTGATTTGGCTTTGGGTAAACCAGTTCATCAGATCGACATCGTGGATGCCGTCACCAAAGATGGGTGAAATCTTGTCTAGGACCTCCGCACCGATATTGGCGGGTAGATTCCTGGTTGCGTGCATTGAGACAATACGGCCGATTTTCCCTTCAACAATGTTTTGCTTGATTATCGCAGCTCGGGGATCGAAACGGCAAATATGGCCGATCATCAGTTTCCCGGACGATGCCTCTGCCGCCGCCATAATTGTTTGACAATTCATCACTGAATCAGCCATCGGTTTTTCCAAAAACACGTGTTTGTTGGCCTGCAATGCCGCCACCGCAGGGGCTACATGGGAGTCCACATGGGTAACCACCGAGACTGCTTCAATTTCCGGATTTGCCAGCATTTCCCGATAATCGGAATAACTGTACGTGATATGATAGCGTTCAGAAATCTGCCTTAAACGCTCTTGACGGCGGGTTGAACCCGCATACAATTCGACTCCGGGCATCGAAGAAAAGACCTCTGCATGTTTTTCACCGAAAAAGCCAATTCCAATAATACCAACTTTGATTTTTTTCATTTTGACTTACCCGGGATATTTACAAAGAGAACGCTTTTGACCGCTCATGCGATAGGCAATGGCCGCATCGACGATTTTTTCGATATCATAAGTCGGCCGGTATCCTAAAATTGAGCGAGATTTACTTAAATCGTGCTGAAAGTCATAATAGTTTTCCATGTGAAATTTCACAATTGGCAGATCCAGTTTTTGATGTATCAGCCCGGCCAAAACATCATAGGTAAATGGGGATGGAGCACAAATGGCGAAGGCGTGACCGATCGCTGCATCATTTTCAATCGCCTGCATACAACCATGAATCACATCCGGCAACGCGACGATGTGTCGCATACAAGGTTTGCCGCCGGGATGACACAAGCACGCTGCGGCATCGTGTCCCGGAGCGACCGCCAATTTCTGTTCTTGCGTTACTGCAAGTTCACTCCAAACTGGAATTCCGAAATGCGGCTCTGCTGTGGTGGCGTGGGCGAGAATATCGTCTTCGCCATGGACCCAGCTGAAGCGCAACACGGTAATCGGTAAACCGTATTGATAACGGTACTGTTCACATATGGTCTCTTCCAGTACTTTGGAGAAGGCATAATACCCGGGATAAGCGGAATGCGGAAAATTTTCATCGATTGGATACGGGCGGGGATTGAAATAAATTCCAGCTCGGGCATCGGAGCCAGCTTGAATATATTGCTTGATCTGCTTCCCGGCGTGCAAACAGGCGTCCAGCAACTCAAAAGTCCCCTGAATATTTGCCTTCAAAAAAAGGCCCCGCCGTTCTTTGACATTGGCCAAATGAATCACCGCATCCATATCCTTGATCCATTCTGCCGCCACGCCCGGGGTGCCGAGTTCGCCACGAATGACCTCCACTTGATTGAAGTCGTACGGCGGATCTTCCGGCTCAAACTCCAAAACCCGGAGTTTGTATCCGGCTTTGAGCAACTCGGGAATTAAATTACGGCCGATTTTGCCGGAGCCGCCGGTGATAAAGATATTTTTGATTTTGTCCATAAAAAATCCCCCTTTATGAGTTGGGTAAATTGTATTTTTTATTTGTACATTATACAATAAACAATTCCTGTTTGCAATAGCATAAATCCGGAAATATAGAATAAAGTTGTTTTTGATTGTTTTTTTTATAAACAACCTTGAGAGGATTCTGAAACTATGCGTCTTAATCTATTTTTGAGCTTAATTAAAAGAAAAAATGAACACGGAATAACAAAAAGTCCAGTCGATGAACCCATGATTGACGATAAAAGTCGATTTATTTTTTTTGCGAAATTGTATTTTTGATTTGTATGGTATAAAGTACAATTGATATCATATTGGTCACAAAAAAGTACCCAAGCGAATCGCGCATTTACTCTGTCTTTTGAAACGACGATTTATAATGGAGAAAAAATCAAAATGAATAAGGAACTTGCAGTACTGGAATATCTGCTTGATACCATGATACATTGTCAAAAAAATAATTTTTCTCATCTCCCCAGCGAACCAAAACTGGAAAAATCGCTGAAGGTCTCCCGTACCACCATTCGCAAGGCTTTGCAACGACTGGAGAATTGTGGCCTGATCGAGCGCAAAGTCGGTCACGGGACCCTTTTGCGACGCCCCGTTGAGCAGTGGGAATGCAACAAAATCCTGAGGAGCGCTACCGAGGAAATCGAGCAGAGCCATATTTTTCCAAACATTGATAATGTGATTTTGACCCAGCGTATCTATAAAATCGGTTTTTTTTACTGTGAAGAAGTCGGTATCAATATTACAGATAAAAATCTGGAAGGAATCCGTTTTGCTGCCGCCCCCCGTAATCACCGGATATTCCCCAATGTTTTTAAACGTCTGGCCGTCCAGTTGTCAGGCAAGGAGAGGATAGAGGGTGATTTTGACGGCATTATCATCAATGCTAATATTGGCGAAGATGAACTGGCTTTGTTGGAGAAGATCAAGTGTCCGTGGGTATTGATCAACTATCTTTACCAAATCAACAATGGCATTATCATGAATGTTCATCTTGGGTGTCAGCATGCTTTACAACAATTTATCCACGCCGGGCATCGGAATATTGCAGTGATAGATCAACTTCGGGATGATCTATTGACCCGGGGATTAGTCGAGAGTGTTAAAAAAAGCGATCCTCGTTATCACAAGGTGGTCTACCGCCGGATATTGAAGGATTTTAACAAATTTATCAAAAATAACCCGCAAATTACCGCAATCTATCTCTCCGAAGACCATGATTTGGAAAAACTCTTGTCTGCACTGGAAAAAAATAACCGGAGTGTCGGCAAAAATATTGAGATCATCATTCTGACCAACCGAGATATTCCGCCATTCATCCCGCCAAATATTGGACAAATCTGTATCGACCAGCATGGCATTGGCGTATGGGCACTTAAATTAATCGAGCAAATGCTAGATATCGGCGCACGCAGATTCCCGCCGTTAAATCTTTCCGGACTCTATATCCCGCCGGAAATGGATAATTAGAGTCTTCTTTGAGACATAGTATCAAGCATACATAAATATTTGATAATAAGCATCTTGTTTTACTTCGCTACGCCTCGTTTCTTTTTTCCATAGCAACTTAATTTAGCACTGCTTTCAATGGGGACAATATAGCGTATGGATATTATCGGCAATGTCATTATAGACATTGAAAATTACAAATGTGTTTCACAAAATTTGGGACAATAGCTTTTGGGGACGCCTTTGCGGTTATTTTTCCAATAACATGGAATCAACGGCTTTCCCCGACCATACGAATCTTGAATCAACAGATCACGCATCTCGCAATATCTCACCGCAGGCAAGAAGAATCAACCTTGAAAAAACAATAGAACCGGACCACTCTGTGACATTTATTCTGAAAAAACGCAATATTTTCCAATCGCATTCTCAGCTGACGGCTGTTATCGCTGAGACAAATCATCAGATATCTGCTTTTTCCGCAAGCTCCGGAAGCAGTACCGCGACTTTTGCCACAATCTCCTCCCGGTTTGCCGCCAATAAGCCCGGCAGACTCAAGGGCGAAACAACTCCCACAAGTCTTTCATTGCAGCGCACCGGAATGGATAAGGTATCAAAGTGGTAACTCGCTTTGGTCGCCTGAAAAGTATAATTATGTTGATGATAAAATGCCAGTTTTTCGCGAAGCAGATCCATCTGGTCTGCACCCACAATGCGCTGTTGCACCGCTTCGGAGTTCTCGGCAAGCAAAATCGTGCTGACCGACGCAATTTCACGAAGGGTCTCTCGAAACCCGACCTCTGAAAAAACCGCAGCTTCCGTCCTGCTTTTCGCAGTACAGACATTGATGAATTCCAAGCCGTCCTGCACCGAAAACTTGGCCGAATATCCTGCATTTGCAACAACCCGGTTCATCAGCGGCTGAAGCTTTCGGTATTTTTCAATATGAAACGTTGTTTTGCGGGTAATTGAAGCCAATCCGGGTGCGATATCAAAATGCTTCGAGCCACGCTTTCCCAACCAGTGACGCGCCGTCAGCGTACTGACAATCCGGTAGCAGGTCGCCTGCGGAAGATGAAGTGCTTTTTGGAGCTCCGGTTGCGACACCGTGTCCGGAGACGCGCTGATATACTCCAAAATATCCAGCGCCTTTTCAAGGATAGGCACATGATTTTTACTTGGCATAATTATTCCCTATTGGTTAAAAGGCTGAGTGATACATTACAAGTAAATTGAATCTTTTTCAAGAATTAAAAGACGGCATTGGTAAAATTTCCGGGAAACTGATCATTTTTTATACGGACTGGCTGCTTGTGCTTCGCCAAAAAGCAAAAAGAAATGGAATTTGTCGGAAAGTATTGAATCACAAGGGAACAAATCCGTTTTTTTCGTTCAAGGGCGAATGTTTTAACCCAATGATAGAATATGGAATGCATTGGGGCAATGCCTGGTACGTTTTCGTATTCATATTACGCCGCGTCATCAATCGTTTTTTCAGCTCGACAGTCAGTTCTCCAATTGAGGTTAAGATTCGATTGTCATAACGGGAGATTCACCCGCGGCAAAAATAACGGCGGGAAATTGTGTTCTCCTTTGACTTTCAAATAACTTCGATCATAAATTCTCCACTATATGGTCCGGCCTGGTGCGTAAGCCGTTTTTTTCTTACTTGTGTGGCTGATTCAGGTTTTGCTTTTTTTCTATCTCAGCGAATTTGGCGGCATCTGCGGCGGATACTCCGCCGGTGACCATTCCGTTGCCCAGCGGGTCGGCTATTCGATTTTCAAGGTCACGGAACAGTTGTCTAAGGCCGATGACACCACCGATGCCGAACCATATCGCGGTAATCGCTGCGGCGATCGCCGGAATCAAAATCATGGTCAAAAAGACAAAGTTACTCCACTATTTAGGGCTTGCTGAACCGGAGGTGGTTATGCCACCATTCGATAAATCTCAATATTTTCCTCTATTTCGACCTTCCGATATATCGCCGGAAAAACGGAAAAGAAAAGCCGGGCGACATCTTGTTCCCAACGGATCAGGTTGGCAGTCAGAATCGTAATCGCAATCACTGTTTCCGAAGAATCTTTGCGTCGCGCCATCACTCGACCGAGTCCAAGACGGCGTTTGCATTGTCCGAACTTTCCTTCAATCGCATTTCGAGCGGAATTATCGGCCAGTTGCTGTCTCAAAATATCAGAATCAACCACTTTCGTCGGTCGCCCAAGCTTCGGACCGGATAAACGAATGCCATGTTCCGAGCAATACCGCAGGTTTTCCCGGTTGCGAAAGAGTTTGTCAGCCAAAACAGCTTCAGGATAATGACCATTGCGCTCTTTGTATCGTTCACAGATGGTTTGCAGGTCGGCTGCTTCATTGTAGGCCTCCCACGAAAGCCGCTCAATCCGAGTGTATCCGTTTCCCAAACTGGCGGTCAATTTCGCGCCGAATTCAGTTTCGCGTCCGGCTTTTCCGCGCACAATCGGACGCACGTGCGGTTGATGCAAACTGACGATCCGATGTTCGACACGGCGGGATTTCCGATCCAGCATTTCCCGTTGCTGATCGTGAACCAAATGGATCACCCGGATTTGTTCCGCTACGACACCAACGTTTGAATCTGTTTGATGCTGAAGCACATCGATAAACTCCAAATTTCGGCGGACAGCGTTCAGCAGGAAGCGCAATGCACACCTCCGTTTGGCAACACTGCACTTCGGATGCTTGATGATTTCAAGGTATCTGCGCCGACAGATTTGCGACTTGGTACGCGGACGTGGTGAAGGATTGGCCTGTTGTTTACGCATTTGATCAATGAGTTGTTCGGTAAGTTCACGAGCATCATTGACCAAATTCAAATCCGTTGGATATTTGATGTCTGCCGGTGCGCATGTCGCATCCATCAGAATCGTTCCGGCATTTGCCGGTTCTGGCTCCTTTTTGTCGGGAGCGGGTTTGTCGCCGCCATCCGGCGACGGATCATCCTCCGGCGGAGGGCGGCGAGCCAGCTCAATGACTTTCTCATTGAAGCGATTGATCACTTCCGCTGGAAGACGCTTCCGAAAATGCGTCATCAAGGAGGCATTGAAAGGCGGTTCTGTTTGAAAATGCTTGAACCCAAGAAAATATTGCAGATACGGATTTTCGCTTACGGCATCAACCACTGCACGATCACTCAAGCCAAGGATTTCTTTGATGAGCAATGCTCCCATTGCCACGCGGACATTCAATGCCACTTCGCCACGCCCGCAACTTTTGAAGTGTTTGGTATAATCGACTTCAAGCTCCTGCCAAGGCAACCGTTTCGCCATTTTTACCCATCGATTTTCGGGATTCAAACGGCCTTCAAAATACAAGCCGATTTCCGGTAATTCATCATCGTGACGCGATTTTCGATACATTCCGATTGGCTCCTGCATGGTTTTTCTGCATTTTCACAGAAATAATATACAGCAATATATCACAAATGTACAGTTAAGGTTTTTATCTTTAACGATTTATCTTTTGTTCAGCAAGCCCTAAATAAGAAAATTAAGAAAATAAATGATAACAAGTTGTGGTTCTTCTCCGGTTTGGACCGCAAATAACCTCAATAATAGCCTGCTTTTTGGGTTAAACACAAAAACAAGAATCTTATGGAACGATGGGTCTCTCTGTTGTCGTGAACTGGAGATAACAGCGTTTCCCAGGCAGTCAAACTTTCCGGGAACAGTCATCTGCCGATAACGCCCCCGAATCAGGTGTGGGCGACTGACATCACTTATACGATGGTGTTGCTGCATCGGGAGGCGTGATCGCCATTATCTGTTGTGGCACCGCATAAAAACTTTTTTCAGTTCGCCGTCTTGGGGCACGGGCACGGTGACTCTGGTCTTACCGCCGTGGCTTATGCGGTTCCCGCGGACAGGAGGTGACGGACAAACTTCGTGAGACATGCCCGTCATCTGTGGGATCCTCGGTGCGGACTTCCAAATCATGGAAGAGTTTTTTCGTGTCGATAATGCCCCCGATCATGAACCATACGGTGGAAATGACTCCGATAACGCCTGAAATCAACAGGCTGGTAAGAAAGAAATAATGATTCCAATATTCTTCGGGCCACGGAGAAATCAAATTCCATATCAGTACGCAAAAGAAACAAAAAACAATGCAGTAAATGAATGTATATAGGAATACCGACCAGGCGATAACTTTATCTCCCATGGTATATTCCGGGGTAATGCCGACCAGTTTGCGTATGATCAGGCGCAATGTCATTTTCTCCTTCACCTGTTCCATTCCCTCGATTCGGTATTTCCCGCGATGCAGCAGGAGTTCCAGATTGAACGCGCCCCGATAAGTCAGAAGGGACCCCGCCACATATGCAATGACGCCGAGTGCCATCGAGAGGAAATAAATCTCATATGAATTGATCGGAAATTTCACCGGGTCTATTTGCCAGACAATATAAGGATCGAATGGTGAACTGATCGTCTTTAAGCCGGCGTCCAGCAGTTCGGTGAGTTCCCAGCGGAACAGTGCCGGATAGACGAATTGAGCCCAGGTTCGTTGCAGAATAGCACAGCCAATCGCAAAACCGGAACCGAAAATCAACGCACAGAACGCGCCAACGGTATTACCGAACCTCGAATAAAGTCCGAATATCATGATCGGGCCGGCCCCTCCCAGCCAGATTGATGTCATAATCGTTACAAACATCATGATGTAGTCCAATTGTACAAAAAAGATTGAACACAGAATGAAAATAAAGGCGACCGTCGTGGAACCCAACTTCAAAATCAGCAAATGTTCTTCGGGGGATGGTTGTTTTTTCCGTAACGGCATGACAATATCCTGAATAATGGTTGCCGAACTGTTGAAAATACGGGAACTGTCGGTCGAAAGCATCAGGAAAATCATCAGCAGGCAAACTAAACCGAAAATGCCGACAGGTAAAATGTGTTTTAGCGTCATCGGCATCATCATCTGGTAGTAAAGTGTACGGAATTTTTGAAAAATATAGTTTCCTTCACCCGAATCGCCAAGTACGCTTGACGTTGTTTCCAGATAGGGCGTATCCAGATTTCGGGAACGGGACAGAGGCGCATCCTGTCCGATGGTGTGGCATTGTTCCGGAATTGTATCAAGTTTATATTTCAAGTTTTCCCGCAATTGCGTATCGGCAATCAGTTCATTGACAATTTTATGAGAGAGTTCCGTCCGAATGGACCTGGCTTGATCCGCAAAATTTTTATGGGTCAGGACCGTCATTACCATAATGACCAGCAAGACGCACATCAAGGTGCTGAATCCGCCCCTCCAGGCGCTGAGGAGGCCCGACATTTTCTGTTCGTGCGGAGTCAGGCCGCTGGCGGAGGTATCATTTCCCAGCCAACTTGTCCGGTTGACAATCAGCCCGATAATTATCACTACAAAGGTGAAGAAATTAAAGTCCCGCAATTTTGATATATCAAACGGATTGAGAAAGCTTTCTCCCGCGACACGATCATTCATGACAGGAATAATTTCATTGCTCCATGAATAATTCAGAATAATGAAAATCACAATAATGACAAAAATAGGATAACAGAGCAACCCCTGCAGCGTGTCGGTCACCAGCAGCCCGATACGTCCTCCAAACCACAAGACGATAACAGCCATCAGCAACGAAATGGCCACAACCGGGTAAAATGTCGGAACGGAAATTCCGCATAACATAAACTGCGCAGGCAATCCGAGAAAATAAATGAAGAATTTAGCCGTAACCGCAGGGGCAATGGAGTTGGCCAGCATTTCCGCCATGGTACGGATAATTCCCGCGATAATCCGCAGGGAACGATTGTAGCGTAATTCCAGAAACTGCCCGAAAGAAAGCACCCGTGTTTCGCGGTAACGGTAGATGCCGTATCCGGTTAATGCCATGACCAACAGTACCGCTACGGTTACATTGTCCCAAAAAAGCAAGGCAAACCCCGTCTGATATTTCATTTCCATCATGGCCAGAAGTGTGTAAACCCCCAATGCGGTCTCCATGCTTCCGACAGCCATTACATAACGTCTGGCCACCCGTCCGGCCACCAGGTAATCCACCACGTCACGGACATATTTACGAATATAGACGGCTGTTGCCAAAAGTAACAACACCGGAATAACTACAATTGTCAGGTCAAGCAAAGTCATTGTCTGATGGGCACCTTATCGAAGATTCATTTTCATGGTGGTTGATCGTCACAAGTGAAAGAATAGGAGTAAGGGGGCGGAGCTGGAGAACATCGAAGGTTTTCCAGACCCCGGAGGATGATTCTCATATTGAGATATCTTGAATGCCGCGATTTTGTTCCGAAGATAAACGTATCATTTCCAGGGTTCGGATGATCCGTTCTCCGTAATGGCCGTTCGCATATGGGCGCCGGCCTTCGACGATGCTTTGGTGAAGCAGGCGCCACTCAAGATCAATGGGGTCGGGAGCCGCCGAACAGTCAATCACTTCGCGCCGATCCCCGTGGAACCAGACGATCTCCGGTTGAAATGAAGGTAACAGCAATGATCCTTCCGTTCCCATTATCCGGCACTCCAGGCGCCTCGGTTCGACCAGTCGGTTGCTGACGGTGGCTGTTATGGTGGCGCAGACTCCGTTGGCAAAGCGAATGACGGCCGTACAGTCCGTGTCGATTTCGGCTCCCGGGTACAAGTGCCCGAGCTTGCCGGTTATTTCAGTTACCGGTGAGTTATTGAGAAAGAAGAGATGGTCGATCAGGTGCGGTACCAGATTGAACAAGGCGCCGCCGCCGGCTATTCGCGGGTCCAGGAACCATTTCGGCCTGGTTTCAAAATTATAATAATCGGCGGCATCGTCAAAGATCATCTCTATTTTGCCGATGGCTCCTTCCTTGATCATTTGCGCGGCCCGGCGGAAATGGGGCCTGAATTGATGGGTATGCCCGATAAGCATCTGCAATCCGCGGGAATCCGCTTTTTCGTTCAACTGGCGGCAATGTTCGCTGGAGACGGCCATGGGTTTTTCAATCAGCAGATGGCTGCCGTGCTCCAATGCGGCAAGGCTGTAATCCAGGTGCAACAGGTGCGGCAAGGCGATTAATGTCACCTCCGGT
>CALABZ010000316.1 GCA_937888615.1 uncultured Lentisphaeria bacterium
ACGGGCGGAGGCCGCACGTCAGGCCGAACTCGCCCGCCGCCAACAGGAGGAAACAAAACGTAAGGCCGAAGAAAAACCTCCGCCCAGGAAACCCCATCCAGCGCCGGTTGTGCAAAATCAGCAGGAAGAAACAACAACTCCAATCGTAGCGGTGGCCGTTGCCAAAGCTCCCGTTACGTCAATGGCTGCTGTTGATCCTCCGGCTTCTCGTTCGGCCCCGAATTCGTCTGCAACCGCGACTTCAGAAAAGCACGTTACGGTTCCAATGGCGGCAAAGCCGAATTCCAGTTTGCATCTGAAATTCAGCACCGTTTCCGGAAATACTGTTTTTTATGAAAACGAAGAAGTGGTATTGCTGGTCGAGTGCAGCCGAACATGTTATGTTCTGGTGTATGTTCAACAGTCGGACGGTTCTGAGGTGGTACTGTTTCCGAACCAATACAATCTGAATGCGAAAATTCCGGAAGGAATTCCGACAATCATTCCCGGTGCGGACAAACCCGGATTCAAGATTATGGCGTCACCGCCTTTCGGTACGGACAAAA
Organism: uncultured Lentisphaeria bacterium; assembly: GCA_937888615.1. Taxonomy (GTDB): domain Bacteria; phylum Verrucomicrobiota; class Lentisphaeria; order Victivallales; family Victivallaceae; genus UBA5239. The sequence goes on from CALABZ010000316.1 coordinate 546, forward strand.
TTCATGTAATTGCCTGTACCGAAGAAGCCGAAATCTACCGAAAGGCAATGGGACTGGCCCAACGCGAAAAGCATCATTTTGTGATGACCAAAGGGTTAAGGGTTGAGGCTGAGAAACAGATCGCCGATTCTGCGAATTCGGCAACGCAATGGGCTAATGCGGTATTGACAATAACAACTAAACCCAAATAGGAAAAATCGGATGAAAATATTTGTTGAAATCACAGCCATTATGTCGTTCCTGTTGGCAGCTACAATTGCCCAGGGGGGGGAATCGACAACCAAACAAGCAACCGGTCCCAAGAATTATTGGGCGCTGGTGATTGGTATCGCCGACTATCTTTACCCGGAAAGCGGTTTGAATAACCTGAAATATGCGTCCAATGATGCCGATGCTATTGAGAAGATGTTACTGACGCAGGGCTGGAGCAAGGAACGAATTAATAAAGTGACCAATAAGGACGCGACGCGAAAAAATCTGGAAGCGCTGATCAATGGCTGGCTGCGGAAGGTTTCGACGGAAGACATGCTGTTGATTTACTGGGCCGGGCATGGTTATCCTGATCTTGCGGATCAGCGGCGCGTCTATTTCGCCTGTTATGACACGGATATGAAAAAGCCCTGGACCGGTTATCGCATGGACAAAGTGGTGAATACCATTCGGGAACACGGTATCCGCAATGTCGTATTCATTGCCGACACTTGTCATGCCGGAAAAATCGTGACGCGTTCTGACGGAAGCAAAGGCTTGTCGATCAAGCCATACTTGGACGATATCCCGCGCAACGCCAACCTGCCCCCCGGCTGGATATTCATGGCGGCAACCGAGGCGGGACGCCCAACAGTAGAAAACGACCACTGGAAAAATGGAGTTTTCACCTATTGTTTACTGAGGGGTATGTCCGGCGAGGCGGGAGTAAACAATCATGGCCTTACCGATATGGCGCATCTACGTGACTATCTGCAAAAAACGGTTCCCCGGGAATCGCGAAAAGTTTCAAATATTGAACTTAAACCGGTCATCACCACCAGTGCGGGGAAAAGCAATATTTGGGATATGACCTTCCAACTGGGAAAGGAGGCGGCACAATGATCAAAGCCGTCATCCCAATCATCATCCTGTTGCTGGCCCAGGGATGTGTGTACGACACATATCAGGCTTCATCGGATATCCACAAGATACAAGAACAGTTCCCGAGCGAATTCAGTTTTTACATGCAGGACCCGGAGTTGTACCAGTCCGATCATTTTTCCGGTGAATACGTCTCAGTAAGTGGCAGTCATAGAATCCCAATGCCAACGTCCTTCTCGATAGAGGAACTACGCCAGCCAACGGGAAAATATACATCAGTACAGGAAAGGCCGGCTGGTGTTGTAATGAGCGTGAACTTGTTAAGCGGCATTAAAGATATCAACGCGACTGCCATGGAGGAGTATCCAAATATTTTTTCCAACAAGGAAAGCGCCTTGCCGATACGCTGCAAGGTGGCCATTGATGCAATTGAATCAGAAACTGAGAATATGCTGAATACTGATATCCTATCGTTTTCTTTGGAATTATTGTTTCAAGACAAAGATAAAAAAGATATAAAGTTGGGTAATACCCGATTTAAAATCGCCTATCGGAAAAAGAGTCTGTTTTTTATTACCCCTTCAGTGCCGCTTCCCATGTATCCCGGAAGAAAAATAGAATTATCAACAAGTTCGTTCAGTGGACGTAATTCGCAAGATGGATTCGCAGCTTACGCCCGCGTTTATAATTATGTGCTGTCACGGGCAATAGTTGACGGTTGCGTGAAAATTATTTTGGAACAACAGGGGAAAGTATCGGAAGCACTGGCTAATCGCCGCAATGCTATTCAGGAGGAGCAGATTGACCGGCATTTCGCATTATCCGTGGGTGTATCCAAGTATAAATACGCTGATGGCGGTTTGTCCAGCTTGACTTATGCCGATCAAGACGCAGCCGTCATATCTTCCCTTTTTTCCGCCAAACTCAACTGGCCGAAAAGCCGGATTTATACCCTGACCAATGAAAAAGCAACGAAAAAAAATATCCTTGCCGCGCTGAATCAAATAATGGCGCAGATAAAAGAACGCGATTTATTGACAATCTATTGGTCCGGGCACGGTTTCACGGTAGGGGAGCAACATTTCTTAGCCAGCTATGATACCAATGTCAAAGATATTTCCAGTGCGATTTCCATGGCCGAACTACGCCGCCTGATCGAAGAAAAACAAATCCGTAATGTGCTTTTCATTGCCGATACTTGCCATGCCGGCGGTATGATAACCGGAACCAGGGGACTTTCGGTATCTGAAATCTATCGGGAAACATTGATTCCAACCAAAGAAAAAACCGGAGGCTGGATTTTTATGCTGGCTTCTGAATCAGACCGTCAGGCGGTAGAGGACAAACAGTGGGGGCACGGCGCCTTTACCTACTGTCTTGTCAAGGGTTTAAATGGGGAAGCGGACGGATTTGAAGGCACCGGCAACAAGGACAATATCATCACACCGGCAGAATTAAAAGCTTATTTGAATACCAGGGTGCCACTGGAAACTCAAAATACTCTAGGTTCAGCGATTCATCCATTGATCCAAACCACCAGTGCTGACATAAAAATATGGGAGATAAATATTTATGAAAAGTAACATTTTCCTCACGGCTCCGATTCTTCTGTTGCTTGGCGGATGTCTTTCCGGGACATTGGATAATAATGTTGAAACAGTCGATGTTCCGCCGTTCGGCAAACATTTTCATATTGAACAAATCAGTTATCAAAGTAATGAAGTCATGGATTGGCATGATCAATATTTTGATGCGATTACGACTCGACGTTTGAACAAGATTGTATCTCAACGTTATAAAAATATCTTTACGGAAGAATTAACTCCGTCAGATATTCCCATTTCAGTTACAGTGAAGCAACAGCCCGAAAATTTACCGTGGTATGGATATTTCAGTTTTGTCGAATTGATTTATTTCATGCCGTCCATCGGTCTGATTCCTATGTATATACCACAAATTGATTATAAATTTGACGTGGGATTATCCTTCAAAAATAAATGGGGGAAAAATATATTCAATGCATCTGATTCTTTTATAACACAGGAAAGTTTTTGGATCAGTTCATTGCCGTGGGTTTACCTTCTTGGCGGCGGCAGCGGAAAAATGAAATATACCGGGACCGCTCTAACATCAATGAATGACAAAGCCGAATTTATCGGAGAAACACTTGCTGATACCTTGGCCCGGTCAATCAACACCAACCGTAAACAGATCATGCAAAAAATCCTGTTGGCGGAATTGGAAAACCGCTGGGCGGTATTGGTTGGACTTGAATCAGATTACTCTTTTTTCGCTGAAGATGATGCCAAGGAGTGGCAGAAATGGATGCTGGCCAATGACTGGAACAATGAGCGCATCCGCTTGTTGACCCGAAAAAGAGTTTTGAAAAATGACGTTGAGGGCGTTATGGAAAACTTCCTTGGCAACGCCAAAGAGAATGATATGATTGTAATTATATGGTCTGGAGATGTTTATGCTGACAAAGACCGTCCGTCGGATGTTTACTTGTCTTGCGGCGATACTGAAGCCGGCAAAGCATGGACCGGATACCGGGTTGCGGATATGTTCCTTGCGGTCAAAGAAAACCGGGCGAAAAAGGGGGTATTTATTCTGGATGTCAGCAACCCCGAAACCAAGCTTCTGACGCCATCCTATCTGGAATCACTCAAGCCCGGCGACAATTGGCTGATTGTGGTTAATGAATCCAAAGAACGACAACGCGCCGCCGGTTCCGGTGAATTGACCAAACATATGATGCACGCTCTTAATGGCAAAGCTGATACAAATTCTGATCAGATCGTTACATTAATGGAATTATCCGATTATCTTAAAAAAGCTGTTGCATTGCCGGGATTGGTAATTGTGCCTCCAAGTCACCGATCAAAGTTAATGGAGTTTCCTCTCAGTAATAAATAGAGGGTAATCATACTGAAAAGAACCAAGATATCCAAAACCACACAAAACCTAAAATTCGGAACTAAGGAGCTGTAAGAAAATAAACTTGACAAGATGCATGAAAGATCCCGGAATGATTTGGGAAGTTGCCGATGAGGCGCATAGCCTCGGCTATGTAACGAATCGGCAAGCCCCTGGGCAACCGGGAGAAACACGCAAATGTAAAGGTTATTTTTGAACAGCTCCCAAGTAACAATAAAATAGTCATTCGGGAATAGAGAGTCATATGGATGATATGGATAAGACGATTCCGCCGCAGCGCCGGCCCGAGGAGAACATCCCGGAGAACGGCGGTCCGGAATATGTGACCGAAAAGACCATGCCGGGACGTTTGGAACGCAAGCCGACCGGTCGCTATGCCGTCGGCGACTTGATTCTGCACCGTTACAAGGTGCTGGCGGAGCTCGGCC
>CALABZ010000317.1 GCA_937888615.1 uncultured Lentisphaeria bacterium
TACATGTTTGCCCGATCTTTTTTTGTCAGGGAAAAAACGTGCAGATGGTGCACGGCGCGGGACTTGAACCCGCAAGCCTTGCGGCGCAGGAACCTAAATCCGGTGCGGCGTACTCAAAATATATCGATTGTGTTTGTTTTGTGTTTGTAATTCGTATTTTGAACGCTATATTTCCCCTATAAGATACAGCGGGGATCAGTCGAAATCAAACGCGGAGCGGCGCAAATGGCAAGGACGACAAAAGGACGGCTTTACACCAGGGGGAAGAAGGGATATTACTATCTTCAATACTACATCGACGGTCAACAGTTCCGCGTCGCTCTGCGTGATGGAGAAGGAAACAACATCACCACCGAGAAGAGAGCCAAAGACGCCGCCGCCAAAATTCTGCTGCCGTTGACCGCCAAGAATGAAGCCGACCGTCTCCGGCTGGTGGTGAACGAAATCAAGGCGAACGATGAAAAGGCGGAATTGGCGGAGCGGGATTTGAAAAACGCCGCCGCCACCATTGCAAACGGTTGGGAACTCTTTATGACATGCCCTGGCCGTCCGAAGAGTTGCAAGCGTTCCGGCGTATTGTCTCCCGGCGCATGGGGAACGGCGGAATCCTATAACGTCTATTACCGCCATTTTGTCGGATGGATGGCGGAACACGCTCCTAAAACGGTTTTGCTTTGCGAGGTGACGCCGGAACACGCCCTGTCTTTTATGAGTGACTTGCAAGGCAGGGTATCTCCCAAAACCTACAATAGCCACCGTTTCTTTATGATCGCCTTTTATGACATTCTCATACGGGATGAAAAAATTGTCATGCCCCGTAATCCGTTTATGAACGTGGAACGGATGACGCCCGCGCCGAACAGCCGACGGGAACTGACGATTGCCGAACTGCAAACGATTATTGAACGGGCAAGCGGCGATATGAAACTTCTTCTGCAAGTCGGCACGTTTACCGGTCTGCGGCTTGGGGATTGCTGTACGCTGCAATGGGGCGAAATCGACATGATCCGCCAGATTATCCGGCGCAAACCCCGCAAAACCGCCAGCAAGACCCAAAAGGTGGTGACGCTTGGAATCCCGAAGATTTTATGGAACGCTCTGAACTGTATCCCGGAAAGCCAACGGACGGGCTATCTGTTGCCGCGTTATGCCGAAATGTATCTGCAATCGCACGGGCCGTCAAACATTACAAAGCGTCTGCAAAAACATTTTACCGCTTGCGGCATCGAGGTACACGCGCCGGGAACCGGCATGAAATATCATTACGAGGGCAAGAAAAAAATTTACGACAAAAGCGAACGCGCGGTGGTTCAAGTCGGTTTCCATTCCCTGCGCCATACTTGGGTAAGTCTTCATGCCATGCACGGAACGCCGCAGGCGATTATTCAGGATGCCGCCGGACACGCAAACCCGGCGATGACGGAACACTATGTGCATATTTCCCCGGAGGCGGCGCGACTGGCGGCGACGGCGCTTGACATTCCGCAATTGTCGGACGGCGGCGAAGTGATAGACGTCGCCCCGATTGAATCCGCCGAGCCGGAACGCGCGGAACTTGCCGGACTGATAGAATCCTTGCCGATGGAAAAAATCAAATACCTTTTGGAGATGGCAAAAAATGTGTAAGAACGGCTTGAGCATTGATGCGGATTGCGTCATAGATGCGATTCTGAATGACCGGAACCCGACAACCGGAGTGTGGAGCAATCTTATTCTGGCGCTGGAACAGGCGTATCACGCGGGCGAATACGAACCGCCGGAAGTGGCGGAACAGACGTATCCGCAATATGCCGATGATATACGGCAGGGCGACGGCTATTTGAAAAGCGACCTTGCAAGAGCCGCTTTGTTGGCGGAGTTGTGGCGAAAAGTGTATAACGCCGCCAGCGAAAAGAGAAACCAAGTCGGGATCGATCAGATTATGGACTGGGGCGCGGCTTTTGCCGACCGATACGCGGAGTTTCGGGTGTCGCTTGAAAATCAGAAGAATTTTGTTTGCAGCTATCTTCCCGCCTTGAAGAAAATCGAAGACCTGCAAGCAAAGCTGGCGGAACTTCCCGACACCACAGACGGTTTGGAGTTTAAGCGCGATTTAAGCGACATAAAGGAACTTTTGTTGAATATGACCGGAAAGATGGATGCCAACCGGGAAGCGGAACAGGACGAACACGGCAAACTTGAAAAAGACGTATTGCACCGGCGGAAGGAATTTGAAAAGCGTCCCGGCTTGACACAGGAACAGGCGGCGGACGTAATCAAGATTCTTGCGCGGGATAAATGCATCGATCAATATACCACATGCACCGTTCGGACGATACAGAATTGGGAAAGCGCCAGCGGGAAACACAAAGCCCCGATGTGGTATCCGGGCCGTAATTGCGAGCTGGCGACATTCAAGGCGAAAGTATCCTCCGGGCTGAATGCCGAGCAGATAACCCGTATCCACCGGGAAAGCATCCGGCAGGCCCAACGCCCCCCGATACGGATAAAAGCCGATGGACATTTGGACCGCCTGCTGAATCCGACCAGTTACAAGAAGCCGCGCCGAAAAACCGATGATGATTGAATTCCCGTGATCCGGCAGTATTTTTGTCGCGCTCCATGTTTTCCGCATGGAGCGTTTTTTTATGGTCTGAACGCAGGAATCAACCCGAAATAAACACGAAGCAATTACGAAAAATGAAAAAATATTTTTGAGGTAAAAGAACGGAAAAATAAGGACTTTCAGCTCGAAATACAGCGCAAATCCGATGCTCCTGGTGGATCGCCGTAGATACGCGATGGCGACCGCCAAAATCTTTTCTAAAGGAGCATGGAATATGCAAGTCCGCCAGAAAATCACCCCGTCGATCATTGCCGCCGCAACGGGTATGTTGCAACCGTTCATTCCGGAACTCTCCCCGCAAACGCTGATGAGGGCCTTGGAGGGATACCGAACGGACGAGGCGGCGACCATGACCGCCGCCGCCATGGACAAGCCGATGACACGCCGACAGGCCGCCGAGTTTTTGGGCGTATCGCTGCCGACGGTCAACCGCTTGCTGAACCGGGGAACGTTGCGCCGCATTTACATTACCCGTGGCGCGGTGAGGGTTGCCGCCGACAGTGTGAAAACCTTAATCAACGGCAATGCCGCCGCAATCCCGGCGGAGGCGTAACGATGATTCAGGCAAACCACAAAGAAGCGCTTTACGTCTTGTCGCCGGATTGCGACCGCGAACAATGGGTAAGAATCGCGATGGCTTTCAAGGCGGCGGGCGGCGATTTTGAAACATTCGACGCATGGAGCGCCAACGCCCCGGCGCGTTATGACAAGTCGAACTGCCGCCGGACATGGGACGGCATACAGCCGACCGGAGGAATCACCGCCGCGACACTGTACGGCCTGGCAAAGAGCGCGGGGTATGTTTCGCCCGGAGAGCAAATGCCGCGCGAAACGCCCCGGAACGCCGTACAAAGCGCCCCGGCGCGGAGAATCGCCGCCGTCTATCAATATAAAGATAAAGCCGGACGGTTGCGGGCGTTGAATATCCGGTATGAGCCAAAGGATTTTCGCCCCCGGTATGCCGTGATTGAGAATCCCGACCCGGCGGCGTTTGACGATCCGGCGCAATGGGCGCGGAAAAAGCCGGATGGCTTTGTCATGCCGCTGTACCACGAGGACGAAATAGCCAGACGTTCCGGCGATTTGCTTTATATGACCGAGGGCGAAAAAGATGCGGACGCGCTGGCGCAACTGGGCTATCTGACGACTTGCCACAAAGCGGGCGGCGCGGTGGTTCATGCCGGACGCGGAATCTTCAAAGGCCGCCGGGCGGTGATTATTGCCGATGCCGATGAGGCCGGGCGCAAGTATGCGGAGGAAGCCGGGAAGAACTTGAGCGGGGAAGCCGCCAGCGTGACGATTATAACCCCGCCGGATGACTTCAAGGATTATTCCGACTGGGAAGAGGCCCAGGACAGCGCGGAAAGCGTGGAAGCATTGAGGGAACGCTTTGAAACGTGGGGAATTCCCGCGAGCGAGCGCGACACATGCGAAACGCTTGCCGCCGTCTGGAACGATCCGCCGCCGCGTTCCCCGGAGATTGTCGGCGGGCTTCTGCGGCAGGGCCACAAAATGATTTTGAGCGGTTCAAGCAAAGCGGGAAAGTCGTTCGCCCTGCTTCAACTGGCGGCGGCATTGTGCGAGGGGCGCGAGTGGCTGCAAACGTTCCCTTGCAAGGCGAGCCGGATACTTTATCTCAATCTTGAAGTTGACCGGGCAAGCATGATCCACCGGGCGTTGAAAGTATACCATGCGCTGGACTGGACGCCGCGCGGGTTGGAAAACTTCATTTTCGACCACATGCGCGGACGCACCGCCGACATTGACGTAATGGCGGCGGATATTGTCGCCAAGGCCAGGAAGCATGGCGTTGGCGTGATTTTCATTGATCCGGTGTATAAATGCGGGCTTGCCGACGAAAACGCCGCCGGGGACATTGCGAAATTCTGCCGTATTCTTGACCGTATCGCCGCCGATACCGGCGCGGCGGTGATTTATTGTCACCATTACAGCAAGGGCGAACAGTCCGGCAAGGCGGCTATCGACCGGGCGGCGGGAAGCGGCGTCTTTGCCCGCGACGCGGACGCGATTCTTGCCTTGTCGGGGTTGGCGGAACCGGACGCCTACCGGCTTGAATGTATCTTGCGCGAGTTCAAAAGCCCGCCGCCGTTGCCGTTGCGGTTTGAATATCCCTTGCATATTCCCGCCCCGGAGCTGGAAGGATGCCCGTTGAAGGGAGCAAGAGGCGAAAAAATCTTGCAGGCAAAACAGGAATCCGAGGACAAGGCGCGCCGGAAAGTCAACGCCAGGTCAATGCAGCTTGAACAAGTGGAGGAAATCGCCAGACACCAGAAAGCCCCGATGCAGAAAACGCCGTTTGTTGAAACCGTCATGGGACGGCTGGCAATCGGCAAGGATGCGGCGCGGGCGTTGGTTGCCGCTCTTCTGGATGACGGGCGGCTTGTCGAAACGGCACAGCCGGAGAACAATAACCGGAAGTTAATCACCGCTCCGGTTGTAATGGAACAGAAAGAATTGATTTGAGGCGGTTTCCCGGTTTTCCGGTTTTCGGGATAAAACATGACCCGACAACCCGCAATCCGGTTTTCCGGTTTTCCGGTACGGGGCTATATAAATATAAGCCCCCGCCACCGAAAACCGAACCGCCGATAAAACATAAAACGGAGGGGAGGAAATGAAACGCCACGATCACCCGACGCGAGCGCCGCCGGGATCAAAAGGTACTTGGAACTCTCCTTGCCGACAGAGGGCGCGGGAAGGAGTTGAGATACTGAACACGGTTGCTTTTTTCCTTGCTTGTCGCGCGAGGGAAAAAGCCCCCCGGACGGCGGCCCGACAGAACGCCACGAAACGAATTTCAACCATGCGCCAACGCGCAGAAAGGCAATTACCCATGCAAGACACCCGAACCGCTCAAGCCCCGGCAGAGGGGCGCAGGAACGCCGTTTATTTTCGCAAGATTTACTGGAAACAGGAACGCCCCAAGTTGTTTGATTTGCTGGTGGAGCTGGAAACCGCCGAAAGAATCGGCGCACGGCAACAGGGCGTTGTAATCTGGCGCAACGACGCCCCGTATGCGCTGGTCAATTACAATCTGGCAACCAATGCCGCGAACCTTGCCGAATTTATGGCGGCGGGGAACATTCCCCCGGAAACCGTCTGGAACGCGCAAACCGGCAAGAATGTGGAATTGACGCTGGACGGCAAAGCGATTGCGGAACTGTTTTCGCCCGCCGGAACGGTGGTCAATCTGGACGAGCTGCGGTTTGAACCCGGCGAACTGGAAAAGCTGATGGAATCGCCGCCGCCGACCAACCGGACGCGGTT
>CALABZ010000318.1 GCA_937888615.1 uncultured Lentisphaeria bacterium
GATGGCGATCCGATGGCAAATCTCAAAGACAAGGCGAACAGCGCAATTTCCAAACTCCGGGGAACCCGCTATCAGAGGGTTTGGAAAGGTCAGAAATACGAAGTGACTGTTCTTGAAGACGGCAAATTTGAATACGCAGGAGAGGTTTTCAATTCGCTCTCCGCGATTGCCAGAAACATTACGGGGACCCGTTGGAATGGCAAACTTTTCTTCGGGGTGAAGTAATGCCGGAAAAAACGAAAAAAATCAGATGTGCGGTTTACACCCGAAAATCGGTGGAGGACGAGGGCGGGCGTAAAGACTTCAATTCCAACGACGCCCAGCGCGAAGCCGGAGAAGCCTATATCGCCAGTCAAAAAGGAAACGGCTGGATTTGCCTGCCCAATCGATATGACGATTATGGGTACTCCGGCGGGAGCATGAATCGTCCCGGCCTGCAACAACTGCTGTCCGACGCAGAAAATGGTTTGATTGACATTATCGTCGTCTATAAGATTGACCGGCTTTCCCGGTCAATTTGCGATTTCGCCGAATTATCAAAGAAATTCGACGAGTGGGGCATCAGTTTTTCGAGTGTGACGCAAGAAATCAACACGAGCACCTCCGCAGGGCGCATGATGCTCAATATTTTGATGACATTCGCGTCCTTTGAGCGCGATCTGATCAAAGAGCGGGTCTCCATGAAGATGGCGGCCAGCCGGATGAAAGGGAAATGGGTCGGTGGAAGCGTTGCAATGGGATACAAAGTCGTTAACAAAAAGCTGGTGGTCGAACCGAAAGAAGCGGCGATTATCCGGCGGATTTTTCAACGTTTTATTGAGCTCCAGTCCCCAAAACTGATTGCTGCCGAATTAAACCATGACAACGTCAAAACCAAACAGGGGAAAATTTGGGACACCGGCCACATTTACCGGATTCTCGAAAATCACACCTACATTGGTGAGGTCAAATACAAGGACACCATCTGCGAAGGGGAGCATGATGCCATCGTGGATATTGATGTCTGGAACCGGACGCGGGAAATTCTTGCCGCCAACAACCGCGTGCCGGATCAGACAAAAAAGACGGAAATCGTCGCCCCGCTCAAAGGAATTTTGAAATGCGGCCACTGTGGATGTTCGATGAAGCCAACCTATACAAAGAAAAATGGAAAACAGTATTTTTATTATCTCTGTGTCAAGGATGATAAACGGGCGGAGCCGGATTGTCCGGTCCATCAGGTTTCGGCTGGAGAAATCGAACATACGGTCAAGGAGCAGTTGAAAAAGATACTCCAATCGCCAACCATTACAACCCGATTGGCTGAAATTTTGAATTTGACCGGAAGTGAAATCTCAAGATTATTTCAGGAGGCTTTCTGGAAAGAAATTTCACCCGGCGAAATGAACCGCTTGGTGCAGCTTCTGATTGAACGGGTTGTTATTTATGAAGATAAACTTTCCGTCGAACTGAAAAGCTCCGGAGTGAAGTCATTGATCGAGGAGGTTGCGGATGCCGAAGAATCAGATTGAAGTTTTGGAAAATGGAAACATCCTGATTACCATGCCGATAATTTTCAAGGTTTGCGGTGGGCGCAAACAAATCATTACGCCGGATTCCGAAGACGTGGAAACCGCTCCGGTTCTGCTGAGCATCGCCAGAGCTTTTCGTTGGCAGAAAATGATTGATGATGGAAATTTTAAGAACTGCACGGAACTTTCTGCTGCTATGGGGATTGATAATGCAATCGTAGCGCGGACGATTCGGCTGACCTTGCTTTCCCCAAAAATCGTTCACAAGATCATCTCCGGAGAGCTGACGTTGACGGTGGACGCTTTACGGCAGAGTTTTCCAAATGTATGGAGCGAGCAGGAAGAATTCTTTTGTAAGAACTGACGCCGACAAGCGCGCGACACGGGCGGCTGTGGGATTTTCCCCATGGTCGGTTCGATTTGTTTTTAAACCGCGCCGTAAACGCGCAGGAACGGCAGAAACGGGGACGTGAGGTCGGCGGTTTGAACTGTTCAATTTGAGCAAACTGGAAAAACCTCTCTAAACGGCGTTTTCGCAGTGGTTCGAGATGGAAATCGCTATCCATTTTTAAGCTGTTGCGAACTGTCCTTTACCCATCCGACCTGTACAGGATAACCATTTATCATAAGTATGTTATGACAAATATTTTTGCATGCGGAGAATGGTTGCCGGAGGGGATAAAAATCGACAGGACGGATTTGAGAGTGTGTTTCCCCGTCCTGACGCTCTCCAATCGACAGGACGGCGTCCTGTACCCACCGGAGAATGTGGCGCTTTCCTCTGGGAAACACAGTGGGGATTGCGAAGATTTGAAATTCTCTCCGAGTCGTAAATCGCATAATTTACCCTCAAAATTACGCCCGGAAACGAAAAAGCCGACCAGTGGTCTGGTCGGCGGAGAATCTAAAAAATGGTGGAGATGGGGGGAGTCGAACCCCCGTGTTGAATAGCAAAGCGGCAACGTCTACATGCTTATTTCACCTTTTATTGTTTTTCGTCCGTCCGCCTGGCCGGTGAACCGGGCTTGCTTTCAGACTAGCTTCTCTATAATCTCACGAAAGAACCGAAAAGCCGAATCCTTTCGCCAGGGCGCTATTTGACGCCTTTATCCCTTAGCACCCGTCAGGGTAAAGACGTTGCCGTCAATTAAGCGGCAAGTGCGTACTCTTCGTTCGCAGTTATTGTTTTAATCGGTGTTTTACGAGGCCAACGATCATCCTCGACATGCTGCTGACGCCAAACTTATTCAGTCGAATCCGGAACATCCCCAAATTCCTGAACATAGGCTTACACTCATCAATATATCACAAAAGCCCGAAATTGCAAGTCCGAAGCATAACTATCCGCCGCAACAGCTATCGTGGGTCGGTTTAATTTCCACATAAATTCAGTTTTTATCGTGATTTCTTTCGATTACCCTATTGACAAAAAGGCAAGACGCATATATAATTAAATCAACTGGTCAACCAGTTCGACCAGATAAAAAAGAAAGACCTTGATTGATATGGACGACATCAGAAAAAACGTACAAGAACATATTTACTCACAATTGTCCAAGCCGGACGTAATCCTGAGCGAACGCGAAATCGCGCAGAAATTCGACCTGAAGCGCGGCAATGTCCGCGAAATTCTGTTGAGTATGGAAGGCGAAGGAATTCTGGAGCGTCTTCCCCAGCGCGGTTACCGCTGTATCAATTATCAGGATACCGACCAGCAGGCCGTCTGGACGATCCGTTACGCGACCGAGCACGAGGCTGTCCGCCGCGCCATCGAGGCCGCCGACCGGGAGGATCTGGTGCGTCTGGCCCTGTTGCTCGAAGAGATGGAACAGCACCTTAAAGAGCATGATTACAATAAATTTGCGATGGTCGACATGGAGTTTCATACGGCTCTGGTGGCGGCTTCGCGGGATAATTTTCTGATTCGGGTTTTTGCGTTCATGTCCGCGACGGTATTCCGGCTGAACCGAAACGATGAGACCAAGGCCACGGAGGCGCTGAAAAGCCACCGTGAAATTTACGAACACTTCAAAAACAGGGATTGGCCCGAAACCGAAAAAGCACTGCGTTTCCACCTGGGGCGTGGTGTGTCATTATAAAAAACAAACTCCAAGGAGACCCGGAAAAATGAAACCAGAACGAAGAAAAGTTTTCACACTTATCGAACTATTAGTAGTTATAGCAATTATAGCCATTCTTGCCGCCATGCTCCTTCCAGCGTTGAACAAAGCCCGGGAAAAAGCAAAAGATTCTTCCTGCAAAAATAACCTGAAACAATTCGGAGTAGCCTTGGCGCTGTATCTTGATGATTATTCCGGGACTTATCCATATGGACGTTTTGCCGGAAATCTGACGAATGACGAGTCCTATATTTTCAAGCTGGCAACATATCTGGGACGCCATAAGGATGAAAGTTTGAATAGTTTGCAATGCAGTAATGTTGTCGCCGAAAAACGAGCTAAAGTATTGGGCACGACATCAATCACCTATGCAATGAACGCAGCCAATACAAATAACGCAATGTTTAGAAACAGAGCAAAAACGACAGGTCATGTCGGACTCTATAATTACGGGCAAGCCCCTGTAATGTGTAGAAAAGACGCCCAGGTAAGTTCACCGTCAAAAACCATGGTTTTCATCGAAGCAAGATTGTCCGATTATGTGATGAGTACGGTACATCCGATAGTATCAGCAGGAAGCGGCTCCGGTCTTTTCCTTCTGGACCGGGTTCATGAATCACGGTTGAACTATGTTGCCTGCGATGGGCATACCGTAGGTTTGGACATTATGGAACTGCCCAAAAGCAACACCGGTTTATGGTCCGTATTATCCGAGAACGATGATTGATCTTTACAAGGGAATGGAGCCGTAAAACAATGAAATTATACAATTTGCTGATGTCTTTGATCTTCACATTCACAATATTCGGTGCGGACGCCGATCGTTTCACCAAGGTTTTTTTGCAAGAGGATTGCGAATCATCTCCCTATCAATCCTCAGAACCGTTTCCAACCGGAAAAATCAGCGACAAATCCCAAATACTCTGGAATGTGACAGTCCCCAACAGTTTCGAGATCGTTAAGAATCCGGTAAAATCGGGCCGTAATGCGTTAAAGGTATTCCGTAACGGTGCTTCTGGATACATAAGCATTGGACGAAAAGATGCGATTCCGGAAGGTCATGATTTCAGGATTTCCTTTCAACTGCAAGTTCCGGAAAAAGGTGGATGTACGATATTTTTCTCCGATGGAAAAAACTCAAAACCGATTGGAGGCCTTTCCATCAAATCAGGACGAAATATCTGGGCGTATGATATCAATCAAAAATGGGTCACTTGCAGCGGACTTATTGTCCCACCCAACAAGTGGCTGGGATGTCAAATCGATTTTAACAGCAACCGGAAGAATTATCAGGTTTCCCTGATCGGCGAAGACGGGAAGAAGATTTCGAGTATTCAATCATATCCATTTTTGCAGAATACCTCTTTTCGCGACTTAATGCTCCTGAACACATTGCCCCAGGGAACAACCGCCTTTTTTGATGATATCAAGATCCTATATTCAGACAACCGTTCGCTTGAGGGATGCCAAAACATAGCTCAAGGGCTCATCGCTGATTCGCCGGGGCTCGCTCAGAACGATGCCAGCAAGCTGACCAATGGCAATTATGATGACGGTATACTGTTGGAGGTAAAAAAACCTCGGGAATTAGAATTTTCATTCACTCTTCCCGTAAAAGCGCAAGGAATCAAAATTCATAGTGGAGACCGGAACAACTCCAGACAAATAAAATCCTTCAAACTGCAATCCTATAATAGTCTGGGGCACTGGTATACCCTGGCGGAATATCGCAATCCGGCGGGAGAAAAAGCGCCATATATTGATTTTAAACCGGAAGATAATCTGGTAAAATTACGTTTGACCTTTCCGGCTCAGGAAGATATATTTCTACGGGAAATAGAATTCTTTGCTCCTCCGGACAAGCCGCAACATGAACTGGATGAATTTTTTCAGAAATGCTTGTCAGGCGAGTTCAGATTACCGGTTTATGATGGTCAATATGAAAATCACCGGATTGCAGAATTATATTTAATCAATACTACCCCGAAAGATCTGCCGGTAAAAATCAAGTTGGTCAGACGGGACGCCCCACTCATGGTTATTTCCGAAAACAAGCATCAACTACGCCCTGGCAGCAACCGCATTCCATTCGATATAAAAGAATTGTCAAGCGGTGAATATATCGCTGTAGTCAGTGATGACAGCATCCCGGCTAAAACAAATGCCGGTCGCCTTCGTCGTCTTTTGAGAATCTCCAACAGTCAATCCCCCTCCCCGGTCACTCCGCTGCACCTGACAGGGCAAAAGATGCTTTTTCCCGACTATTATTATTTCCAAAGCCACTCCGGCCTGGAATGTACACCAATGCAAGCCGAAAAAAAGCTGGTGCACAGGGGAAACACCGATGACAATTGTTTTATCGTCTATGGAGATAATATCTTTATCGATGACAAAGGTTCCATTTGTGTAAACTTCCATACCTGGAATCGCTTATGGGAAACAGCCTCTGCTCGCTATTATCATGCAAACGCCTCTGGAACGGACCTGTCTTCATGGCAAGTTCTCCCGGGAAAAGCCAATATTCCACCAGACCACCGGAACCCGCTGCAAGGGAAAATGCCGAAACCAGCAATCCCCGATTGGGAACTGAAAAAAGTCGGCGATCAACCTTTAAAATATCATTTTTACGATCCGGAAAAAGACGGCCCCGTCAACCTGAAACAATTGAAATTGGTATGGGTACACCCGGCACAGCCTGGAACAGTCGGCTACCAGAACTATGACTGGCAAGTCATGCGTCCCCCACATAGCACAACGTGGCCGATCTGGTATAAATCACCCGGCGAAGCTATTATCCTGAGGAAAACGCCGTTAATTCAGAGCATTGTTGACGGCAGCGGATTTGAAAATCCCGACTCCGGCAGTGACTTGGGCTTCGGACAATGGCTTTCCGATGATGGCAAATATCTCCATTATGCCCAGGGCAGGCATCTGTATCGTTTCCCGCCATTTACCGCCCCGTGGGACAATATCCATTGGCTGTCCAGGATTATATCCGTCTGGCGAACGGCGGACGGGATCAACTGGGAACGACGCTATCTCGGAGTTCCCGATACAAACATGCCTGTTGCGGCTCAACATTACGGCGGCTTAATGACAAGGATCCCGAATGGAGGCGGACTCCGGCTGGCATTCTTGAATCATTATGATGCACTCCATCAGCAGATGAATGTCGTATTGGTTTACAGTTGGGATGGATTCAACTGGAGACGCTTCCCGCATGCGGCACCTTTTGTGAACAATGGCTCTCCCGGCGACTGGCTTCATGGGGGGTGTTACTTTTCCCTTCAGGCTGTTGAAAAGGATGGCAAAATCTATCAACTGATTCCCTGGGCCAATGATCATTATCATTTCCAGTCAGAAGTCGTTCACAGTAGTAAAAAATCACTGGACTTTATAACCACGGAATATATGAAAAATCGTTTCGGCGCACGAAATATTGCCAAATGGCCGTACTTCAAAAAATACTTTGATTCTTCATTTGAAAAACTTGCAGAAAAAACAAAAGCCGCAACATGCTCGGTCGGAATTGCAGTTTACCGCAAAGATGGCTGGTTCGCTCTGAATGCCGGTAATACACCGGGGAAATTCATCAGTCATCCCATCCTTGCCACCGGCACAATGAAAGTCAATATCGATCTCAAACAAAACGGTTATTTCAAGATTGAATTAATCGACTCCGCCGGTAATACGATCCAGGGATTCCAGAAGACAATAGAAGCGGTTGACAATACAGACCTTTCCGTATTCTCCCATTTGCCATCACAGGAATTCCGAATTAAAGCTGAACTGCGAAACGGTACATTGTATAGCATTGGATTTGAAAGGTAAATATTGAATGCATTTTTCATTACATTTTTCGGACTACACGGTCATGGCGCTGTATCTTGTCGCGCTGGTGGTGATCGGTTTCGCCTGTTCCTCCAAAAAGAAGAACTCGAAGGATTACCTGCTCGGCGGCGGCAAGATGCCGTTCCTCGCGCTCGGCATCTCGTGCCTGATGGCCGCGCTGAGCGCTTTTTCGCTGGTCATGGTGCCCGGCGAAATCTTCAACCACGGGCTGTCGTTCTGGATATTGAGCCTGATCACGCCGTTGTTCACGCTGGTCACGTGCAGTATTTTCATGCGGTTCTATTTCAAAATCGGCGCGTTCACGCCGTTCGAATACCTGGAACGGCGCTACAGCCCCGGCGTGCGGACATTGATCGCCTCGCTGACCATTTACCTGAGGCTGATTTATCTCGGCATGGTGCTTTTCTCCACCAGCAAAATATTCGAAGGAGCGGCGGGCTGGCCGGGATGGATCACGGTTCTGGCCTGCGGCGGCATCGCGGTGATCTTCACCACCATCGGCGGGCTTAAAGCCGTGGTCTGGACCGACGTCATGCAGTTCTTGGTCCTGATCGGGGGATTGTTCTGCATCCTCGGTGCGCTGTGGCTGAAAATCGACGGCGGGCTCTGGGGAGGAATCGTGTATGCGTTCCAGAACGGCCGCGGGCTCGACGAGTTCGCCAATCCCGAATTCTACCTGCTGAACCCTTATGTGCGCCTGTCGTTCTGGCTGCTTCTGCTGGGGCAGTTCATGGCTCCGATCAGCATCATGGCCTCGGACCAGATGACCGTCCAGCGACTGCTGGCCAGCGGCAGTTACCGGAACGCCGTCAAAACCCAGGTGACGAACACCTGTCTGACGATCCCGACCATCATCATCCTTTGCATAATCGGACTTTCGGTCTTCACGTTTTTCGGCCAACACCCGGAGCTTTCGGTGAAAAGCGGCGACACGGCGCTGTTCAGTTTCATTTCGACACAGCTCCCCTCCCCGATCCCCGGCGTGATCATCGCCGGAATGCTGGCGGCGGTCGTCTCCACCCTGAACGCCGTATTCAACAGCATGGCCACCGTCTATCTGAAAGAACTCCACCTGCGCTACTTCAACCCCGCCATGACCGAAATCGCCCAGGTGAAAGTATCGCGCATCGCCACGGTCGCCATCGGGCTGACCGCCTGTTTCCTGGGACTGCTGATCACGTACTCCGCCGAATGGCTCGCGCAGAGCGTGGTGGAGGCTTCGACTATTTTCAATGCCTTTGACGCGATCATCGTACCCGCATTCGTTTTTGCGGTGCTCTCCCGCCGCGCCAGCACGCTGCTGGTCTGGGTGACGGCCGGTACGCTCTGGGGGTTGAAGCTGGGCATGATCACCTGGTACTTCGCCAGCACCGCCGCCTTCAACGGTTGGACTCCTGGCATGGCGCCGGGCTGGGCCGGACCGCTGGCATGGAGCTTCACGCTGCCCGCGCCCGCCATTGGAATGGCGGTTCTGGCACTGTGGGCATTCCTCCGCCATCGGGGCAAGCGTTTCACGACGCCGGTACTGGTAACGGGAACCATATTCACAGGTTACGGACTCGGACTGTTGCTGTGGGCGATCTTCAGCAACATTTACTGCCGCGAAACGGCTCATGCGCTGAGTTTCCTGTGGCTGGCCTTTCCGACGGTCGTCTGCTATACGCTGATCGGCATCGTCTGGCTGAGCTTCGGCAAAGCACAGAAAAAAGAAAAATACATGGGATTGACGCTGTTCGATCCCGGTGATGTAATAACGGAGACGAAATGAAATTTGAATGGATAACCGAAGGGTTCGAAGCGTTCCGCCGCGGGAGTTTCGGCAACGGCGGACAGAACCTTTACGTGTCGCGGGCCGGAGTCCTGCAACGAATCTACCAGTACGACTTGAATCACAACGGATATTTCGACCTGGTATTTGCCAACTGCCAGAACCACCACGAATCCGCCCCGGCCTATGTTTATTACCGTGACGGCTCGATGAGTCGGCTTCCCGCCCAGGGCGCGGTGTCCGGCGCGGTCATCGACCTGAACAACAGCGGTTATGCCGACCTGATCGTCTGCGGACGCTACGACATGGCGCAGCCGTTCGCCTCCAGCGACATCTATTTCGGCAGCGACGAACCGTATTCGGAGAAACGCCACATCCGTATCCCGACACCGTGGGCGGAATCGGTCGCGGTCGGGTATTTCAACGGCGACGCCCGCCCGGCTCCGGCGTTCTCGCTGGCCCCCTACGGGGTCGTCCGCATTTTCTATCCGTCCGAACTCGGCATCGAATGGGGCAAATACACCGACCTGCCGCTGATGACCGGACAACTCACCACAGGCGACCTCGACGGTGACGGCTTCGATGAACTGATCGTCCGCCGGAATGACTCCACCAAAACCATCGTCTACTGGGGAGGTCCCGACGGTATTTCGCCCGAACGCCGCACCGTCATGCCTGAACTGCCGGAAGCCGACCAGATCGTCGTCCGCCAAGGCGATTCCCAGCAGAGTCAGATGGAAAAGGAATTGAAATCGCCCCCCCTGCCCCGCATGATCACCATCGGACAAACCAAATACCTGACGGTCATTACCGCCCGGCGGGTGATTTTTTATTCATTCAAAGACCGGACGCCGTCGGAGGCTTTTCAACTCAACGTGCCCGATGCGCTGGCCGTGGCCTCCGGCTGCCTTCGCCGCAACGGTGAAACCGATCTTTTCGTCGCCGCCCGTTTCAGTCCCGAGGGCGAAAACGCCCAATACAGCTATTTATACCTGGGAACTCCCGATGGCTACCGGGAAGAAAACCGCCTCGCCATTCCGACCGTTCAGGCTTCGGACGCCATTATGGCGGACCTCGACGGCAACGGTCACGACGACCTGATTATCGCCCAGAGCCACACCGAGTATCATTACGCCAATCAGATCCTGGTGTATCGCGGCACTTCGACGGGAATCAGTGACGTCCCCGAACAACTGGCGGGGGAAGACGTTCAGCGGATTTTCGCCGTGCCGCGCCCGGACGGCTCCCGCGCGCTCCTGGCTGTGAACCATTATTCACGCTCCGCCGTCGGTTTCGACAAGACCTATATCTACTGGGGCGGTCCCGACGGTTATTCGCCGCAAAGGATGCAGGAAGTGCCGAGCTGGTGCGCCGTCGATTCCATTTATGCCGACCTGAACGACGATGGCTGGGCCGAACTCGTCGTCTGCAACAATTCCGAAAATTCCCTGCACCTGGACC
This sequence comes from uncultured Lentisphaeria bacterium, assembly GCA_937888615.1. Lineage (GTDB taxonomy): Bacteria > Verrucomicrobiota > Lentisphaeria > Victivallales > Victivallaceae > UBA5239. The sequence continues at coordinate 10,713 of CALABZ010000318.1, forward strand.
CCGGATTCCATGTCCATCATTTCGGCCCGGACGGCTTCGAACCCTCGAAAACCTTCCAGCTCCCGACCGAACTCGGCTGGGGCGCCGTCTGTGCCGACTTCGACCGCGACGGCTACCTCGACATCGTCGCCGTCGCCAATCATTGGAAAGACCTGAAGATTTTCCACGGCGGTCCCGACGGCTTCCAACGTTCGGAGTTGATCCAGCTGGGCAACCGCGGCAGCGCCCGCTGGATTCTGGCCGTGGACCTGAACAAAAACGGTTATCCCGATCTCGTCGTCCCCCTGATCAATGCCGACCGAACCCTGATTCTGCACGGCGGGCCGGAAGGCTTCAGCATGGAACGCCATTCCGAGCTGGCGGTGTTCCACGGCAATTGCGCCCGCGCCGCCGACCTGACCGGCAACGGTTATCCCGACCTGATCATCGGTTCCCATGTCGAAACGCCGAGCAACGGCGAACTCACGCCGCATAACCCGCACCATTCCCATATTCATATTTACTGGAACGGTCCCGAAGGAATCAGCGAAAATAATAAAACGATTCTGAAAGCGGACGCCGCCGTCGCCATCGCCATCGCCGATTTCAACAACGACGGCTGGCTCGATATCTTCGTCAATAACTATCACAACGGGCGGGAACGGGACATTCATTCGATCCTGTACTGGAATCGAAAGGGGCAGTTCCACGAACTCGACCGGGAACTGATTTTCACGCATTCGGCCTCCGGCTGTATCGCGGCGGACTTCAACGAGGATGGTTATATCGACCTCGCCGTGGCCAATCACAAAGTCGACGGCGATCATCTCGGATTCTCCACCGTCTGGTGGAACGGCCCGGACGGTTTCGACCGCCGCCGCACCACCGACCTGCCGACCGCCGGACCGCACGGCATGACCGCCATCGAACCCGGCAACCAGCTCGACCGCGGCCCGGAAGAATATTATACGTCCGAACCATTTCAGGTAAAGGAAGATTCGACATTGGAGGGGATCGACTGGACCGGTGAACTTCCCCCGAAAACCTGGGTCCATGCTCGAATCAGGAGCGCTTCGACCCGGCAAGGGATCGAATCCGCCCCGTGGCAGGAACCATCCGGGCAGAAATTAAAAGCCGGTGCCTGGATACAATACCAATTGGCACTGGGAGCCGTGAATTCACTGCGGACTCCGAGAATCACCCGGGTGACGGTCGCCCTGCAAACCGATTCCGATTCAGTTCCCGGAAATCGATTTCAGCAGTCGAAAGCGCGTCCCGTCACCGAACTCGCCGGAGATCGCTCCCGCGCCCTCCGGTAAACAGTCCAACGACAACATCGCCCGATACGCCTGAATCCGATCCCCGGCATTGACTTGCAACGTCTGTCCAAGGGATCGGACGTACCACATTTTTTTTCGAAATAATCCATCAATAGCCTATTGACTTTTCCGAAATTCGCCTTATACTAATATAAGAGAACGAAAGTTAAACCGAGAAAAGTCATGATTGTAGCCACAGATATTGTAAAACAGCTTCGGCAGGATATTGTAAACCAGGAATTCGGCCTCAGCGGAAAACTACCGACCCGGGAAGAATTCAGTCATCAATACGGCGCCAGCAAGGCGACAGTACAGAAAGCTTGGCAGCGCTGGAGGCGGAGGGCTTCATCATTTCCCGCGGGACGCTCGGCACCTTTGTCAACCCAAATTCACCGAATCTCACCGATATTGCGTTGCTGCTGCCGGTTCGCGAGGATCAGTTGACCGTACGGGACGAACTTTTCAGCCTGGTCAATCAGGAGCACCGCAATCTGGAGAAACATACCGGCAAGAACCTGCGGTATTTCTATATTGACCGCGAACAGCGGGTACGGGATGATTTCGAGAAAGTGGCCGAGGAGGCCAACCGCACACGGCTCAACGGAGTAATCCTGCCGTTTCCACCACAAAACTGGATGCTGGAGCCGTTTGTCCGCAACAATATCCCGGTAGTGGTGCTGACCGACGAGGATGTCAAAGGCGCTTCGACGGTCTGGGTGGATTATTCGGATTTTTTCAACAAGGCCCTGCGTTATTGCAGGAAGCGGAACTGTCGCCGTCCGGCGCTGCTTTCCAACTCCACGCTGCCGTATCACCACATCGAAGATTATTTCAAGCTCGGGGCGAAAGCCGGATTTCAGATCGAATCCCGGCTGGTACAGGGGCAGTCCGAAGTGTTCGGGTTGCCGTGGCTCCGGCACAACCTTGATTCGTTTTTTTACGGCCCGGAACCGGCGGACGCAATCATTATCAGCGACGAAACGTTCCTGCCCGATATTCTCAAGTATCTGTTTGAGCACAACAGCATTTTGAGCCAAAATATCCAACTGGTCTGCGAGCGGACTTTTCCGCAGGACGCCTATACCAGTTTTCCGGTCAAATTTATTGGATTCGATTTGTACGAGATCATCGATACCTGTCTGCGGGCACTGGACGCATTGCGCGCCGGCGGAAAACCGGTGAAAAACTTTGAACTGATAACTGCAATTGAAAGCTAAAAAGGAGGAAAAGTATGAAGTCCCGAAGAAAAATTTTCACACTTATTGAATTACTGGTTGTAATAGCGATCATAGCCATCCTGGCGGCGATGCTGCTGCCGGCGTTGAACAAGGCCCGCGAAAAAGCCAAGGCCAGTACATGTGTAAGTAATCTGAAGCAGATCGGTCTGGCGATGTTCCAGTATGCGGATGATTATGACCAATTTTATCTCTTTGCCAGTTTGAACAACACCGCCACCATCAGCAACGACCACTCGAAAGCCTGGAACGCCTTGCTGGTCAAAAACAACTATCTACCCGGCAACTATAAGGACAGTTGGGGCAATACCGACTCTCAAACCTTCATTTGCCCGAGCGAATCTAATGTGAAACTCACGGTGAGCTGTGCCACGCGCCACTATGGGTTGAATTACCGGACCTACGGTTATGATCCGAAGTCGGCCCAAAAAATCGGCAAAGTCCGCAATGCCGCCAGTTTGATCTATATCGCGGACTCGACGCCGCGCAGTTATATACCGACCAGTTATTCGTATCTGATCCAGCATTATGGCGGCGTATATCCCATCTCCTATAACGCCAGTTATCC
>CALABZ010000319.1 GCA_937888615.1 uncultured Lentisphaeria bacterium
ACCCGCCGCAAAAATCACGTATGCGGCATTCCGGTACTGCGCCAGCATCTTGTTGTAGTCGCCGGCCCGTACCAGGTCGCTGAACGACGGGCAGTCATCCACATCATACTTCAGCGACAACGCGGGTTCCACCGGCAAAGCAACGACCTTGTCCTCCTTGCCGAGAGCGGCTTTCACGGCTTCCAACAGTTTCTTTCCCCGGGCGGTCTCGATTTCAGTATCGGGCATCAGGATCACGACTTCACCGTCCCGGTACTGCTCGGCAATTTTTTTGCCGGCGGCATAGCCATGAGCGGCAAAGAGCAATTCACGGTCATTGTCGGTCATATCGCGCTCCGGTATCATGACTCCCGTAATGAATACACTGACCGCACCGATAAAAACCAGTCCGGCCGTCATTACCGCCGCCGGTTTGACTTTTTTACCGTTCCGCTGCTGCCGTCGCATCCAATCCAGCGAACCGAGCGCCAGCATTCCAATCAGGCAAGATATAATATTCAACATAATCATGGTCTCCTTTAATGATTTTAATTATTCAGTGACATTTTTCGTTAAATGCAGAGCGGCCGCCGAAACGTTCCATTCGCTCCGGGCGGCCGCCATGCGTTTTACTTACTTCGTGATTTCCGGAGATCCGCCCTGAGAGTACAGTTTCCTGCCCCAGAGGAAGTTATCAGGACTGAGGGTTTCATCGAGCGTCAGCGCTTCGGAGTGGCCGTCGAGGAAGCCGTAGTTGCTGCGTCCGTTGTGGCGATTGTAACCGACGTAGGCGATGTGGTGTCCGCCCGGAGTGGCGATCGCACTTTTCGCTTCGGCAATCGTCAGCATTTTCGGGCTGTTGTTGTCGCCGGCTTCGCCGCCGCCCCAGACACTGCCGTTATCCGAGATCCCGTTGGTCGGGCGATGCGATTTGATCGCCGCGCCGCCGGCGGTGGAGCTGCCGTGGATCAGCGTCGGGTCGTCCGTGAACTCAGCCAGCAGGATTTCCGTGGACGGGGCCACTGCGGCGGTGATTTTCACCAACTGCATGTTGGCATTGGCGGCCGGATCGGCAAATTTACGGCGCGGCATGAAAACGGCGTTGGCGGTATAGGCCATCATTTCGGACTGGTCGTCCTTGTCGGGTTTGCTCGGGAACCAGCCGCCGTGGCCGCCGGCCGCGGCGTCGCCGATGTTCAGGCTCGGGCAGGTGAATGAATTATCCTTGAAGGATATTTCACTGATGCCGGTAACCATGGAACTCCAGTGGACGTAGCCGTCACCGCTGCCGGTGCCGTTTTTGTAGCGGTACGAGGTGGGAAGCAGGTCGCCGTTGTCATTGCAGTACAGCAAAATCCGCGTACTGTTGGTCTTGATGTTGTTCAGACAGCTTGATCCCTGAGCGGTGCCTCTGGCCTTGCTCAGCGCGGGAAGCAGCATCCCGGCAAGGATGGCGATGATTGCGATCACTACCAGCAATTCGATAAGTGTAAATTGCTTCCGGTTCTGCGCTCGTCGGTTCCAGTTGTTGACGATGTTTTGTTTTCGAGTTCTCATTTCTCTTCCTTTTGGTTTTGTTTTGCGGCGGTCTGTTTTTTTGCTTGTTTCCGCCATTGTTTTGTTGCTATACCACTATTATACACGTCCTCCGGATATTATCAACGGGGAAAATACAAATCTAATTATTCCCTAATTCGAACCTAACAAAAGTGCCGGAACCGTACTGAAAAAACCTCATTCACGCTTGAAGAACTTTATTTGCGTGCTATTTTTCTGCAATGCGGGATTGTCCGCAGTATTGAGGGGGCTGCCCAATGACCTTTATGGAAATTCTCGCAGAAATCTGGTTTTTTCCAGCCTTTTCAATCCTGCTGGGTTGCTGTACCGTTGCTTGCTGGCGGTCCGACCCGGCCTGCCGCATCATCCTGACCGGCGGAACACTATATTTCCTGTTCCGCGCCGGATGGGAAATATTGATACTGAAGGAGATTCCGCTGGAAAGCGTCCCGATCCGCGTAGACTTGCTGCTGTTCGCACCGCTGGACGTTCTGGTCCTCGGACTATGCCTGGCGATTCTATTAACCAAGGGCCTGACATACATCCTGAAAATAAAGAGGTGAAAAATTATGTTTGCAGTCAGCACACTGTTCGCATTCGTCCACAAGAATGGCGATTCACCACAGGAAACCTTGATGGAAGAGCAAATTTTCCTGCTGGAAGCGCTCGACGCGGATGAAGCCTGCCGCCGTTGTCTGGCGAGATGCCGCGAAGAAGAAATATGTTATTTATCAGCCACGAACGAACATGTTTCCATCGAATTCCGGCAGATTCTTCATGTCTCTCCTCTCGAAGTGACCGATTTCAACGATGGCACTGCCGTGTTTTCCCGTTATCTGAACCCGAAACAGGCGGAAGCCTTGAAAAACGCTTCTAAAAATGTTTAGTTCATCAAATTGTCGAAGAACGACAAGGAGGAAAGGCGGACCGGAAAGCTTGCAACCCCCTCAACAATTTCAAGTTTTCACCCTAGTTGAGCATAATAAACAATTCTCTGGACACAGCGGCTTGAGGCCGTAGTCTCCGAACGCCATTGTTCTCTGTCCCGAAACATTCCCTCACCCATACATTCTTTATTTTAATTTTTATTTGACTAGTCTATTGACAATTTAAAGAAAACATGTATAATTAAACTATGCAATAAAGGCAATTAATATGGATACAGCATTATTACCAAAGTATAAGAACATAAAACAGGCGGTACTTCAGGATATCCGCAGCGGAAGACTGCGTCCCGGTGATAAACTGCCGATACGCACCGAACTGATGGAAATTTACAGCACCACCAGGGTCACGCTCGACAAGGCGCTGAATGAATTGATCGACGAACAAATCCTGACCGCCTCGCGCCGCGCCGGCACCTTCGTCGCCTCACAGCGCAAGGCCCGGAAAATCGCCATCATCCCCGGCGCCTCCGATTCCATGCAAGGCCAGTTGCTCCTGCGTTACAATTACCTCGACATGTACGGGACGCTCCGGGAATTGCTGAAAGACCGTACGGTCGAAACCCTGTCGCCCTCCCGGGTGCTGGCCGAACCGGAGATGCTGAAAAATTTCGATTTCATCCTGACAAATCCGTTGAGCGAGCCGGAACTGGATCAAATCAGCGTCATGCTCGGCAATCACGATCGGATCATCCCGTTGAACCGCCCGTTCGAGGGCTACAATTATGTTTCTACCGACCACCGCCAGGCGGCCCGGGACCTGACGGGGCTGTTTCTCCGCGAACTGCCGCCGGAAAGCGAAATCATTTACCTCGACGTCAAATTTGCCGAACCCTTTTACGTGGAGTCGGTGCCGGAACTGCGGAAAAAGGGGTTCATCGACGCCTGCGCCGAGTACCGCCGTTTCTACCGCCTGGTCAATGTCCGGCTGGAGAAGCATATGGAATACAACGAATACAACGTGGCCGATATTTCCGAACTCCAAGCCCAGCCATTGCACGGAACGACGCCCTCCTGCATCATTTCGCCGAGCAAATGCTTCACCGGTTCGGTACTCAGGCACCTGAACGAATGCGGGTTGAAACTCAATAAAGACATCTATTATGCGGATTTCGACAATTACAATTCGCAAATGGACACCGGTTACGCCATCACCTCGGTGCTGGAAGACTTCACCGGCATTGCGGAAGCGGCGGCGAAAATGGTCGATGCCGAACAACTGTCGCCCCGGCTCATTCCCCATCACATTATCAACAATCCATTTCAAAAAACCAAGAGGTAAAAAATGAAAAAAGGACATTATTTCACACTTATAGAACTCCTGGTAGTTGTCGCAATTATAGCAATACTTGCCGCCATGCTGCTCCCCGCCTTGAATGCCGCCCGCGCCAAAGCGAGGGCAACCGCCTGTATCAGCAATTTACGCCAGATCGGAGGAATGCTGCAAACGTATACCTCGGACTACAACGACTGGATGTGTCCCTCCGAGGATTCTTCTTATCGATGGGGGCAACGGATGATGGCATACGGTTATACCAACGTGACGGTGGATTCGATCCGGCAAGGGCAAAGTTTCCTGCATTGCCCGGAATTTCTGACCGTAATGGATAAATCGGCCAGTTCCGCATATATGACCGGTTCCGTATATGGCATGGTCAGTACCATCACCACCTATTGGAAGGTCAACCAGATCAGTACCATTGATCCGCCGCTGTCCCCCGCCTCTTTCATGTTTGTGGCGGACAGTCTGGGGTTGTCCGGAGCCTATAAAGGCTGGGAAACCTGGTCTTTCGATGGATTTTTCTGCATCAAGTTCGGTTCCCCCACCGCCATTGACAGAAGGGATAACGTGATTTATACGAAACACGCCAAACGGGCCAATATCCTCTTTCTCGACGGACATGTCGCGGCCCACGAAAAAACGGATTTACCGGCGTTCGCCCCCTACTATGAAAAAAGGAAAAACTATGGATTTACCGTCGCCAACCAATACGGAATCGCAGAAACGCTCTATTAAATCGCGGACAAGGGAAATACATGTCTATGAAAATCCACACCATTAAACCATTTATCGGAATTGCCGTCGCGATATTCGTCCTCGTACCGCTCGTCGCCGCCGCAGACGGGGAATACAAATCGGCGGTCTACCAGGCGCTGACAGTCACGAAATGGACCCCGAACGCAGGATTGGCCTATATTAAAATCGGGGGACAGGATGTGATCCGGGGGAATTTTATCTTTGGGGATTCGCTTGCCGACCGCATCCAGGAAACTCCGGACAGAGAATTCACCGAAACCCGCGACAATGAAGGCCGCATGGTCATAAAAATGGAGAAAACATTGACCGGCAAGCAGGATCAGGCCTGTTACGGCAAAACCATCCGCGAATATACCTTTGCCGAAAATGAGATTACGGCAAAGATCACGATTGAAATCCAGAAGGACGTCAGTTTCAAGTGGCTCTATCAGGGATTCAAGGAAATGCTGAGCCTGAATACCGCGGCGGTGGAAAATGCCACCGTGGAGGGAATCAAAGCCAAAGACGGCCAGAAAGAAATCGGCCTGGTGCCGGTTCCGTTCGCCCGGGAAAACTGGACCATGGGAAATCAGTCCTACAAAAGCTGTAAATTCATAACCGGCACTTTCGTGCTGGAAATTTCCGGAGATCCCGAGGCCACGATTTCCCTTGCCCATTATGGCGGCAAGAATATCGAAGTCCGCATCACGCCCGTGCTGAAACCATATCAACGGGAACTGAAAGCCGGGGACACCATCTCCTGGGGTTATACCATAAAAATTGAGAATATTGCAGAGTAGTGTCAAAAATGATATGGAAAATAAAAATTCATTTGCCGCCGGGCGCTGCCCGGACGCGATCCAGCGCGCGGACAGCGCTGGATCGCCCCTTGGGCGAAACAAAACTAAGCCATTGTGAAATTTTTAACAGAAACTATTCCAAACTAAGGGAAATATTATGTGGAAACACTTCATTCTGTCCATCATTCTGGGATTGACATTCACGACCCGGGCGATGGAGGAAAATCTTGCCGATCCGCAATGGTTTACCAATCCCCTCTCCTGGTGTTCCGGCGTAAATCAATGGATAACAGGAACATCAAAAGATGTGTCCATTCGCGACGGCATCCTGAAAATCATTTCCGAAAAAAATCAGAACCGGGCTGCACAGAACCTGTCTCTCGAATTCTCCGTGGCAACAGCCTTTGACGTCTCATTCTACTGCAAAACCACTGCCAAAGCGTCACTCACCTGGAATTTCACGCATCAGGAAAAACAACTCCCGTCATCATCCGGCACAGAGCCGCTTCCCGCTTCCGGCGACTGGCAATTCGTGACCTGTCGGATTCCGGCGCTCGTGGAAGCCATGGCCCTGCGGATTTCTTTCAATATTTACGGAAACGGCGCTGTATTGGAAATTAAGGATTTGAAGATCATTGCCGTTGATCCGCCCGCCGGCGACCGAAAACCGTTTCGGATTGACGGCAAAACCTGTGAAGCGATCATTTACCGCAACGGAACGGATGCGGAAGCTTTTTATGACAGGAAATGCGCCCGGATTCTACAGACAATGATCTATCGAGCCCATGGAAACCTTATTCCGATACTGGAAGCCCCGGACGCCGCCGGAATAAAAAACGCCATATATATCGGGAAATCGGCGGAAGCCGACGGCTTGATCACCCGCGACGATATCCGGAAAATAAACGCCGGCGGGTGTTTCTTCAGGATCAGGAACGGCCGGGCCGGAATCGTCGGGAAACGCCCCGGAGGAGTGCCCTTCGGAGCGCTGGAATTTCTCCGCCAATGCGGCATATTTTATCTGACGCAATCAAAACTCATTTATCCCGACGAACTCGCCGTCGGCAGTATGGAAAAACTCGTCAATCCGGCGGTCGCCCTGCGGAACAATGTCGAAGTCCCGTTCATGGAACGACTGGGCTACACGGACATGAACGAATTCGCCAACGGACGCAAACTGGGTGTATACCGCGAAGGCGTCCATGCCATTCCGAAACTCGTCCCTTATGATGAATTTTATCAGGAACACCCGGAATATTTCGCTCTCGGCAAAGACGGCAAAAGGCTTCACCAAATCCCCGGCCAGCGTTTTGATGTCCATTATTGCGTTTCCAATCAAGAAGTCGTCAGGATAGCGGCGGCAAGGCTGGCTGAATTTTTCAGAAGCGAGCCGAACGCCGGTACGTTCTGCATCTACGCCGGTGACGGCGGCGGCAAAGAATGCTGTTGCCCGAAATGCCTGAAACTCGGTTCTCCGAGTACCAGCAATATCTTATGGATGAATGAGATAAGCGATATTTTCAGCAAAGAGTTTCCGGACAAAAAATTAATCACCCTGGCTTATGCCACCACTTCCCCGCCCGCCAAAGCCAAACCGCATCCCAACCTCTATGTGGCGTATTGCCCTTATGATACCAGTTGGCTCAATCATTTCATCGCATGCGGCAAAGAAAATGAAGCGGGCTGGCAGGAAATGAAAGACTGGGAAACGCTGGCCCCCGAAAATATGGCGGCGTTCTCCTATCCGGTATTCTACAGGGAGCGTCTGAACACCTGGACCGTTTTCCCGGAAAACTATGAATTATGCAGGCATTTTGCGGAAAAGAACTACCGTGCGGTGATGTTCTGCGGATACCGGGCGACTTACGGAGCCGGCAGTTATCCGGCAAGTCACAATTTTGCGGATATGGGGATTTACGTGCTGAACCGGGTCATGATCGACCCCCGCATTAATGTTTCCGATGAAATCGATTCCTTCATGAAACTATATTATGGTCCGGCCGCCCCGCAAATGCGGCGGTATTTCGACCGGATGAATCAAGAAGTCGCGCGCCGGAAATGGGACCAGAACTGCGAACGGGTTCTCCGCGGCTTCATCACCAAAGAACTTGCCGATCAGACTTTGGCTATTTTTTCAGAAGCCGGGGAACGGGTCAAAAACAATCCGGAATATCTGGAACGGGTGGAACGGGAAAAACTGTATCTGTTGTGGCAATCCCTGACGGACAACTGCCGTGGTAACGGCCGGATCGACCCAACTGAATTTCCCCAATATGCGGACCGGATCGGTGAATTCTGCCGGATCGCCGCGTACTATAAAATTGCTTATATGCAAGTCGATCCCCGGCAATGGTTCTGGGAAACAGCCGTCATCAAGCTCGGCGACACCACGCCGTGGTTCAACGACCCGCTCATTCAGGCCATTATCAAGAATCCGCGAAAAGCGCTCGGGGAATCGTTGCCGAATGCCCAGGAAAAAACCGCCTATGGATGGCTTATCCAGGCCAAAGGCGCTATCGGCGGCGAAAATGCCAAAAGCGCATGGAAGCGGAAAACCACTGAAAACGTGAAGATTCTGCGTCGTCCGTCCTCCGGCCTCGGTCAAGTTCAATTATTGCTGAAACTCACGGAAGTCCCCGCCGGCAAGGCAGTCCTTGCCATTGAAGGCATCGACAACGAAAAACCGGCTCCGGCCCTCATGCGGCTTATCGTCAATGGAAAAACGATTCATGACGGACCGGTTCCCTGGGGAAAAAACGCCTGGACGGAACAGAAATTCGAAATTCCTCCCGGTCTTCTGGTGAAAGGCGACAATACCATCACCATTCTGAACACCACTGCCGATAAGGAAAAAGACGGCGTCGGCGGCATTAATTACCGGGCCAGGCGCAACTATTACTGGGGATGGTTTATGATCTCCGATACCAAAGTCATAGTCAAGGCCCGGTAAACCGGCGGCCTCGGCATCAGGCGCGGAAGCCGCGCATCTGGTGCTGCTGTTTGACCTTCGGGGCTTTCATTTCCTCCAGGTTCAGGGCGTACCAGATTTCACCCAGCCCGGAATTCGAGAAATGCTTGACACGGCCGTTGACCAGATGCTCCCAGTTGGAGGTGATGATCTCGTTGTCGGTCTTTTTGCGGGCGTCCACCAGCGTCTTGATGGCGTCGGCCACCCGATCCTGTTTCACCAATATCCAGGCGTACAGCGAATAAAGCAGCACGGCGTTTTCACCTTTCGCCCTGGAGCACTTCTTGGTGAAAAATTTATCGAGGGAGGGGTCTTTTTTCTTGTACAGCCGGGCCAGTTTCATGGCCAGCGACTGACTGTCCATCAACAGACATTTCGGCAACAGTTGATCCACCTTCTCGAAGTCTTTAAGCTGGTAATAGAAAGCCATTTTCATGGTATTGGTCTGTTTCTTCAGGATGAAATTCCATTTGAAGAACGGCTCGAACATATCGCAGGCCTCGACCGCCGCCAAAATGCCGTTGTTCTGCTCCTTCTCCAGCGCGTCCATCATCATTTTCTGACTGCCGACGGGACGGCGCATGAACTGCTGCTGCTTGAGCTCGACCTTATGGCGGACCTCCATCATCACTTCCTGAATCTTATTGTTCACCTGCTTGATCTTGCGACGAATCAGCAGACTGATTCCCAGTTGAACCGCGATGACCGCCAGCATGCCGGTGAGAATACCCCAACCCCAGCCCCAGTCCAGTCCATTCGGCACGGCACAAATTGCCGCCACGATAATTCCGGCGACGGCTCCAATAATTAATGTCAGCATATCGATCCTTTCTGATTATTTCTTTTTACGCTGTTTGGCGCGCTGTTTCTTTTTCTGCTTCTCGAGTTTGCGGCGGCGGTCCTTTTCGTCTTTGCTGAGGCCGAGGCCGGTGTAACCGCTGCCGGACAACGAGTTCAGAAGCGCGGTATTCTGTTGTTCAGCAGCGGCGGCGCCGCCGCCACCGCCGAAGAAGCGGCCGAGAATGCCGCTTTTCTTCATCATTTTGCGCATTTCACTGAACTGCTTGATGAGTTGCGACACTTTTTCAAGGGAAGTCCCGCTCCCCTTGGCGATACGTTTGCGCCGCGAAAAATCCAGGACATCCGGGTTGCGGCGCTCTTCCTTGGTCATGGAAAGCACAATCGCTTCCATGTGGGTAAAATATTTCGGGTCCATGTTGGACATCATTCCGGCCAGGTTGCGCCCGCCGGGCAGAAGCTTCAACACCGACTCCATCCCCCCCATCTCGCCAATCTGACGGAGCTGGCTGAGGAAATCATCGAAGTCGAACTGACTCTTGCGCAGTTTTTCCTGAAGGCGCGCGGCTTCTTCCTCGTCGATCTTTTCGGCGGCACGCTCCACCAGGGTGACCACGTCGCCCATGCCGAGAATACGTGAAGCCATCCGTTCGGGATGGAAGACTTCGAGGTTTTCGAGTTTTTCACCGGTCCCGACGAATTTGACCGGCACTCCGGTCACTTTGCGCATGGAGAGCGCCGCACCGCCGCGGGCGTCACCGTCGAGCTTGGTCAGGATAATCCCGGTCAGCCCCAGCGCCTGATGGAAGTGTTCGGATACCGAAACGGCCTCCTGCCCCAACGCGGCATCGCCCACCAACAGGATTTCGTCGGGGCGGGCGGTCTGGCTCACCTGGACCAATTCCTGAACCATGGTGTCGTCGATCTGGAGGCGGCCGGCGGTGTCGATAATCACCACGTCGCAATGTTCCAGTTTGGCGCGTTCGATGGCGTTGCGGGCGATCAGCGCCACATTGGTACAGCCGCGGTCGGCGAACACCGGCACATCAATCTCTTGACCAAGCACTTCCAACTGATCGATAGCGGCGGGACGATAAATGTCGCCGGCGGCGAGCATGACCCGTTTCTTGTCTTTTTTCAGGCTGAGGGCAAGTTTGCCGGCGGTGGTGGTTTTGCCGCTGCCGTGCAAACCGACCATCATGATAACGGACGGCTTGGAGTTCAAATTGAGGGCATTGTCTTCGCTGCCCATCAGCTCGACCAGGCGGTCGTTGACGATCTTGATTACCTGCTGTCCGGGAGTGACGCTCTTGATAACGTCAGCCCCGATGCAATCGCCTTTGACGTCTTCAATAAACCCGCGGACAACTTTCAAATTGACGTCCGCCTCCAGCAATGCGACCCGGATCTCCTGCAGCGCGTCGGACATGTTATTTTCGGTAAGCCGCGCCTGGCCGCGCAGACGCCGAAATGTTTCCTGTAATTTATCGCTTAAACTGTCGAACATCTTTTTATCCTTAAAATTATCGCATCTAATTTGTTAAAAATCATATCAGAATATATATTAATACATTGTTTTTGCAAAATAGCAACTCGAAAACGAAAGATATTTATCAGAAATGGCCGCTGTTGGAGCCATCATCTCAACGAAACGGAAAAGGAAAACAACATGCGCAGTGACATCATGAAAAACGGTCCGGAACGGACTCCCCATCGCGCCCTGATGCGCGCCACTGGAATCAAAAGCGAAGATTTCAGGAAACCCTTCATCGGCGTCTGCAACTCCTACACCAATATCGTACCCGGCCATTGCCACCTGAAAAAAGTCGGCGAGATCATCTGCGACACCATTCGCGAAATGGGCGGCGTTCCGCTCGAATTCAACACCATGGCCATCTGTGACGGTATCGCCATGGGACACAGCGGCATGAAATATTCGCTCCCGAGCCGCGAAATCATCGCCGATACCGTCGAATCCATGGGCGCCGCCCATCCGTTCGACGCCATGATCTGCATCCCGAACTGCGACAAGATCGTTCCGGGTATGCTGATGGGCGCCATGCGCCTCAACATCCCCACCATCTTCGCCTCCGGCGGCCCGATGGCGGCCGGGCACGACAAGAACGGCGTCGGCACCGACCTGATCACCATCTTCGAAGGCGTGGCCAAACACCGCATCGGCGAAATCGACGATGCCGAACTCGCCCGTATGGAATGCGAATACTGTCCCGGCCCCGGCTCCTGCTCCGGCATGTTCACCGCCAACAGCATGAACTGCCTGTGCGAAGCCCTCGGTATCGCCCTGCCCGGCAACGGTACTATCCCGGCCACCTCACCGGACCGCATCGTCCTGTGGAAACGCGCCGCCGCCCGCATCGTCGAACTGGCCAAAGACCCGAACGCCCCCAAGGCCCGCGATTTCGCCACCCCCACCGCGTTTTACAACGCCCTGCGGCTGGACATGGCGATGGGCGGCAGTTCCAACACCGTTCTTCACACCTTGGCCGTGGCCAACGAAGCCGGAACCCAACTGGACTTGAAAAAACTCGACACGATCAGCCGTACCACCCCCAATATCTGCAAACTTTCGCCGTCCGTACAGCTCCACATCAGTGAAGACCTCGGACGAGTCGGCGGCATCATGGCGATCATGAAAGAAATCAACCGCATCCCGAACCTCCTTGACACCAGCGTGATCATGGTCTCCGGCAAAACCCTGGCCGAACAGCTCGCGGAAGCCCCCGCGCCGGATGGCAAAGTCATCCGTACCCTCGATAATCCCTACAGCAAAGAAGGCGGACTGGCGATTCTTTTCGGCAACCTCGCCGAGAACGGCTGCGTGGTGAAAACCGCCGGCGTCGCCAAGTCGATGCTGACCCATCGCGGCCCCGCCGTGATTTTCGAAAGCCAGGAAGACGCCTGCGAAGGCATTCTGGGCGACAAAGTCAAAGCCGGCGATGTCGTGATCATCCGTTACGAAGGCCCGAAAGGCGGCCCGGGGATGCAGGAAATGCTGGCCCCCACCAGTTACATCATGGGACGCGGCCTCGGCGAAAGCGTGGCGCTGGTGACGGACGGACGTTTCTCCGGCGGCACCCGCGGCGCCTGTATCGGACACGTCAGCCCGGAAGCAGCCGCCGGCGGCACGATCGCACTGATCGAACCCGGGGATATGGTTTCGATTGACATTCCCGGACGTTCCATCAAACTTGAAGTGGACGAAGCCACCCTGAACGAACGCCGCAAAAAATGGAAAAAAACGGCTCCCCGGATCAAACACGGCTGGCTGGCCCGCTATGCCATGTGCGCCACCAGCGCCGACACCGGCGGCGTCCTTCGCGTCCCGGACGAACTCTGACCTTCGACAAAAGTTATGAATTGGGGAAAACGGCAAACTTTCGACAAAGTTTTCCTTTTCCCCAAGCCTTTTTGGCTTTTCAAACCTTTCTGTGATGTCCGTGTTTCATCTCAATTGCGTGTGCAACAATCTCCTGTATCTGGCGGGAGTGATACTGTGGCGAAGCCGGAAATGTTTGATCATGTAATTACTGTCACAGAAACCGCATCGCAGGGCGATTTCGGCCACCGGCAAGCCGGTTTCTTCCAACAAGCCACGGGCTTTTTCCAGCCGCAGGTTGATCAGATAGGATAAAGGCGACGTACCGGTGGCTTCGCGAAATTTTTTGGTATAGTGCGAAACGCTCATCGCCGCATTTTTCGCCAGATATGACAACGGTAACGGCTTCTCCGGCGCTTTCTCCATTAAACGGATCGTTTCGAGAATGCCGCCGGCCGTCTCCGCCGAGGTCTGATGCGCCGTCGGGTCAACCCGCCCCACGATCAACAGAAATTCGATCATCAGCGTCTTTGCGTAAAACTTGAACCCCGGCCTGCGCAACGAACATTCCTGCATGAACTTCTTCAGGCAATTCTCCGCCGCCTCGCGATCATTCAGCGGCAAATGCACCTTGTCTGTACTGGGCTCAAACAGTGTCCGCCATGAACGGATCTCCCGCATCCCGATAAGTTCATTGTCGACAAAGTCACGGGCCAGCCCGATATTATAAATCGTCAGGTTGCGGCCGTTTTCATAACCGTGCAGTTCATCCGGCATGACCGAGAACACATCTCCTTGAATCAGTCCGTACGTCTGCCGGACGCCCCGGCTGGCAATATTATGCACCGCATACCCTTGCGCCACAAACACGATTTCGATAAAGTCATGGTTGTGTTCCGGCGTAATATCCTGTTGACGACCGTATTGCACCCACATGGGCAAATCCGGTACGACAAAGAACTCTTTTCTTAAGTAAGTCTTCATAAAAAGCGGATCGTTCTATTTTTTCGTGCGTTTGTTATATGCAAAAAATCCGATTGACATTATAATAATAATACAACGCGGAAACTAAAATGCAAAGGAGACTTCATGAATATCAACGCAGAAGAATATCGCAACAAGGTTCGCGGCTGCTGGATCGGCAAAAATATCGGCGGCACCATCGGCGCCCCCATGGAAGGCAACACCAAAACCAACAACGTGGAATTCTACACCCACGACCTGAACGGCGACCCGCTGCCGAATGACGATCTGGACCTACAGTTGATCTGGCTCACCGCCGCCGAATACCACGGCATTTACAATCTGACGCCGCAACTTCTCGGCGAGTACTGGATCAATTATATCGTCGGCCCATGGAATGAATACAGCGTTTGTCATTTCAATATCGCCAAGGGCCTCTATCCGCCGCTGTCCGGCTCGACGAACAACGATATCTGGAAGAACAGCAACGGCGCCTGGATCCGCTCGGAAATCTGGGCCTGCGTCTTCCCCGGCAACCCCGATGAAGCGATCCGTTTCGCCTACATGGACGCCTGCCAGGATCATTGCGGCGACGGCATCTATGCCGAAATGTTCACCACCGCGTTAGAATCCGCCGCATTCGTGGTCAACGATCTCCGCAAGCTCATCGACATCGGACTCTGCAAAATCCCGGCTGATTGCCGCGTGGCCCGCAGCGTTCAACTCGCCTGCAACTGTTACGACAACGGCGACAACTGGCTGACCGCCCGCAACAAAGTAATGGAAGACAGCAGCGATCTCGGCTGGTTCCAGGCCCCCGCCAACGTGGCGTTTGCGGTGATCGGACTGCTCTACGGCGAAGGCGATTTTGGCAAATCCGTCTGCCGCGCGGTCAATTGCGGCGACGACACCGACTGTACCGCCGCCACTGTCGGCTCCATCCTCGGTATTATGTACGGCTATTCAAACATTCCCGAGAAATGGATCAAGCCCATCGGCAACAGCATCAAAAACATCGCCATCCAGATCCTGGGCAGGCCCCGTGTGGCACAGCTTCCGCAAAGCATCGACGCCCTCACCGACCGGGTCATCAAGCTCGCCCATGCCGCGCAGCACGAAAATCCGGCCCTGTTCAGCCTGAACAACGAGAAAACCACGATTCCGGAGGGCTACCACGCCACACTCACCGCACAGGAAACCGCCAGAGAAATCTGGGCTTATTCGCCCTATGAACTGGTATTCAAGTTGCCATTCGGCGAGATCTATGTCGATTTCGAAAACGGCGTCAACATCGCCCCCGGTGAAACCAAACAAGTCCGCGTCGGCATCTCCAGCATCATCGGCAACCAAAATGAAGTATATTTCAAATGGCACATGCCCGAAGGCTGGCAGGCCGCCCCGAACAGCAGCAGCGTGATGGTAAAGCTGGGCTGGGCTTCCGGTTTCACCCATGCCGTCACCGCGGGCGCCTTCGATGACAACATCATTTATATTCCATTGGAAGTACGGATGTCCGGCAGAACGAATCCCACCATATTGCAGGTACCGTTCCTTCTGGCCGGCGCCACGTCATACCCGAAGGGAACAGGCGATAAGTCATTCCACTGTACGTTGATGCGGCTGCGTGCCCGCAGTTGACGAAAGGGAGTGAAGAGTTACTGGACTGCCGGTTTTTGATTCTTTCCGGTGCTTTTTATTGAAACCGCCTGGAAATATTTCAAAAACTCATGGCAGTTCAGTATTTTTTGACGCCGATTTCGGTTATTAGATGAATAATTTTCGAATAAGGGTGTTGACAAATCGCGGCATGGCTGTATAATAAAAACAAAGGTTTGTTTCAGCGGCCTTATTTTTTTAACCGATAAAAACAAAGGTTTGTTTCATGATAAAACTGACGGATATCGCACAAGCAGTAAACCTGGATGTGTCGGTGGTATCGCGGGCATTGAATCCACGGCCGGACCGCCATGCCGTAATCAAGGAGGAAACGCGGCAGTTGATCCAGGAAACCGCGCTCAAACTGGGGTATCGGCCCAACCGTCAGGCATCGTTTTTGAAGAAAGGGGGAGCCGCCACCATTCTCTGTTTTCTGCCGGATGTGGCGGACCGGCTGATCGCCGATCTGATGATGGGGATTTCCGAAACCGCCTGTCACGAAAATTTCCCGGTCAACTTTTTTTTCGGTAACAATGCCAGGGATTTCGGCAAATTCATCCGTCAGGCGGAACGGATCGGACACTCCGGGATCATCACTTACCCTCCGGCCAAGATGCCCCCGGAAATGCGCCTTGAGTTGAAGCAGTACCATCAGCGCGGCGGCAATATCCTACTGCTGAACGTGATTTCAAACACTGCCGGAATCAAGCTGGAAAAAGAATACCGCGACATTCCCCAGTTGAATATCGACGATTTCTACGGCGCCCAACTGGTCGCCCGCCATTTTCTCGACCGCGGTTGTCGCAGGTTTTATCACTTCCCGGAGATCCACCCCTATCGAAACCGCCTCGACGGCTTCAAAGAGCCGTTGGAAGCGGCGGGATTCCGGGTCGAAGAGCTGGCCGGGGACAAACTGGCCGCGCTGAAAGATACGAAAGAGCCCGCCGGTATTTTCGCGGAACACGATTTTCTGGCCTACAAACTGCTCAACAAAATGAGCGCATGCGGCATCCGGCCGGGGGACAAAGTTCTGCTGGCGGGTTTCGACGATCAGGTATCGAGCATCCGTTCGGAGCCGAGCCTGACGACGGTCCACCAGCCCACCCGGAACGAAGGCCGCCTGTCGGTGAACAAACTGATCCGGATGATTTACGGCGGAGCAGAGGCCAACGAGACCCTGAAACCCCATCTGGTGGTACGCGAATCGAGCGGCGGCAACCGTCCGGATCCCGAACACAGAACCGATGAAGAAATCATAACATAACCATTTTTGGAGGAACCATGAAACGAACAATATTCACACTTATCGAACTGCTGGTCGTTATAGCGATTATAGCCATCCTTGCGGCAATGCTGCTGCCCGCGTTGAATCAGGCTAGAGAAAAGGCTCGCAGCAGCAGCTGTACCAATAATCTCAAACAAATGGGATTGACCTGCTTCATGTATGGTACGGATTTCAATGATTTGTTTCCGCCGCCCTATGATGGAACCAATCCGCAATACATTGTGCTGCAATCGTATTTTAAACGGCAGATGGGAACGAAAAAAGATTGGTTCGGCTGGTTCAGCGATGTGAATGAATATCCGAAATATAAACGTTTGGCCGGTTCTCTGAGTTGTCCGTCTGCTGTTGTACCGAAAAAATATGCACTCGATTATGGACAGAATATCTGCTCAGCCTCTGCCGGAACAACCGACCGACTTGATTTGACGGCGAATCAGCAACGTTATTTCAATCTTTCAAGAATCAACCGGAGCGCGGATATTTTCTTTTGGGGAGATGCGCCCGGCTATCAAGTCTGGTATAAGAAACTAGACATGAATTACGGATTGTGGTATCCGCATAATAACAGCGCCAATTTGTTGTTTTTTGATGGTCATGTCGGGAATAAATCCTTTGAGCAAATGCCGATCGGACCGTTTGAAGCGGCCAAATACGCAACGGCGATAGCGGTATGGAGATGACCATGAAAATCAGATGGTTTCTTTTGGTTTGTTCTTTCTATATTTTGTCTGTTGCACAATCGCAGGAGGTGGTACTCACCGTTCCGGAAATCACCGGAACCATGCAAATGGACGGCGCATTGACGGAAAAACAATGGAACAATGCTTTGGTACTGGAAAATTTTTTCAGATCGTCCTCTGTCGAACAGGCACAGGAGCAGACGCAGGTAAAAATCCTTCATGACCGGAAATTCCTCTATTTCTTTTTTACGCTTTCGGAATTTGCACTCAATCCGACCAGCAATCAACTCAAGAGTTTTCAGGCTCGACTGTATGGAGAAAATCAAAAAGTATGGCTGGATGATTGTGCGGAAATCCGTCTGGCCGGGGCGGACGGAAAAATTCTCTATTTCGGGTTCAATCCCAACGGGGCAACCAAAAATATGGGATTCGCGTCTTATCAACTGAAAACAAAAAAAATCAACGGAGCCTGGCTTGCGGAACTCGCATTGGAACTTCCTGCGGAAAAGCAATTTCGATTCGGAATCACCCGTTTTGAGAAAAGACTGCCGGAAAAATCCTCCTATCTCCCCATTCCCGATGACTGCCATGACAAATTGTCCGGCATGGCAACATTACATTTGGGAACGCATGATACGCCGGGCGTGCGTACGCCGGAATGGGGACGTCTTAAACAGCTTTTTCCTGTCCTGCAACTGGGACAGGAAACGGATTGCAATTGGAGTCTTATAACCAATGGGATTCGGCGTAGCGGTTCGTTTTCTGCATTGAACGGCAAGCGGATTCGCTTGCGCCCGGATTCCAATACAGTCGGAGCGGTTGATTTTTTTGGGGAGCTAAGCGTCAATGGGCGTATCCTCTTCCGTTCTCCGGTTTATTCATTCGGAGAGGCCGCAGTCAATCCTGCTGATTTCGGCCTGCAGCAAGAACAGTTGAATCCTAATCGAATCACAGATTTGCAACTCCCTGGAATCAAAGGAGATACCCTTTATTTAAGTGAAAATGGAAGCTATCCTGTTTTTTGGTATCCGCTGAATTTACAAAATTTTGCACTTGCGGATGTGGGCAAGCAACTGACATTGCAACTGCTTCTCCCCGACTGCATGGAAGTCATCAGTGCCGAGAGCAAGGTATCTTATCCGGAAGGATTTGCGCCATTTCGCTGGGAACCGGAACAGAATCAATACAAAGTCTCCCGGGGCGAGCGGTTAAAAATCGGAGATGAAGTGTTTCAACGCTTTCAAATCAGCAGGAATACACCTCTGGTCCGTTTGGCAATGCCGTTTTCCCATCAGAATATCCGGGAACGTGCCATTCTCTCATTTCGGGCAAAACCGAAGAGCGCAAATCAAACCGGACGATTTTATTACTATTGCGGAAGCGAAAATTTTACGGAAGCGCCCCGGGCATTCCGCTTCCGGATCCTTCCGGAAATCTCTGTCGAGCAGCCGAAAAACACTGTCCTTTTCCTGAATACGACATTTTTAGGAGATCTGACGGCAATCGAACCATTTTTGCAGACGATCGCAAAGGCGGGGGTCAATGAGATTTTTATGGACAGTGCTCTTGATGTGCAATCATATGGCCTGAAATTGATGTCATTTTTCAATATGGAGCGTTTCCCTTGGAGGCGGGGATATCCGGATTTCGCGGAAATGATGCGGAAATATCCGGAACTTGCCGCCGTCAACAGTGCCGGGAAGCGAACCGATGCTGTCAGTTTTACCTATCTTGTTGACCATGAGGAAATCCATGATGAATTTTTTCGTGCAATCACAGCGATCCTGAAAAAATTTCCGGGAATGGATCGGATATTTTGGGATTTTGAATTTGATCCGTTTCATGGCTTATATGCAGATTATTCGCCCGCCGCACTAGGTCGCTTTCGTCAAGAGTTGAAGTTGGGAGATTCGGAGCCTCTGACTTCGGAAATCATCAAGCGGAAATACCGGGAACAATGGATAAAATTTAGAACCGGAGAACTTGGCAGAGTTGCCCGATTATTGAAGAAAGCCGCAGATAAAGCGGGCTTGGAATTGGTTTTTTACAGTGATTATGATGCGCCGGAGGCGATTGCAATGTATGGCCTTGATTGGAAAAATATCGCAGATTCGATCTCCGTCGCTTACATGGGATATGGCAGAAATCAACAGACGATTAAAAATACCAAAGCAAAATTGCCCGGCATCAAGCTGGTTTTTGGAGTGCTCACCTGTTCCGGAAGTGGAGAAATCCAACGCTCTTTGTTATTACGGCGTATTCTTGACAGTCGAGGCGGAGTGCTATGCTGGTATGAAAAAGCATTCAGCGCACTGGAACTGACTGAAATTGCCGCCGTCGCTAAAATCTTGAAACAATGGGAACCTATCATCCTTAACGGAGAAAGGATGCAGGAAACACCTCAAGTACGGGGAACCTTGCCCGGCAATGTCATTCACCTGGCGGATGAGAAACAGAAATTATTGATTCTTCTGAATGAATCGGAAACTTCCGAGACCGTCTCTTTTTCTTATCCGGAAACGCTCTTCCTTGAGGAAAACAACCGGAAATATCCTCCACAGGAAACCATCACAATTTCAGTTCCGGCAGGAAAATTCCAAATTTTTTCAACCGAATTGAAACAGAATCAGATATCATCAACATTAACTGAAGGAAAAACAAAATGAAAATCAACTGCAGTTTTGCGATTCTCCTTGTTGGTTGTACGTTGGCGGCAAATGCGGAAAATTTCATTCAAAATTCATCTTTTGAAGCACCGCTGGAAAATCAAGCAATTCCCCATTGGGATAGCGCCATTTATCTTCCCGGTGTGATTTCGGATCAAAAAGCCGTCGACGGAACGCACAGTTTACTGATGCAGGGAAACGGCGAAAAGCATATCGGAATGCGGCAAAAAATCGATGTTCGAAAACTTCAAAACGGCGGGAAACTTCTGATTACGACATTTGTTTTTGTTGAAAATTATGAACAGGGGGTCCTGAAGCCGTTGCATTTTATTCTGAAAGCCGACGGCAAGGTAAGTTATCCTGTCGGATTCACGTTTCAAAAAGGCAGGAACCCGATGAATGAGTGGTTCAAGGCATCTGCTGTTCTGGATTTGGATTCGTATGAAAAGATTGATTCTTTGGATATTTTCACCATCGGCTGGGATTGGAATGGAAAACATTTTAAAGGGAAATATTACCTGGATGACATACGAGCGGAATTACTGGAACCTTGAAAACGTAAATAGGATTATCCATGTATCGAATCGGAAATTATGGGGGGTTCAATGTGTTTGAACCGGCCCCGGCAAGCGTCCCGCAGGTCCGCGGACAGGTCGAAATGCAAATCCGCCGCAACCGGGAATTCCTGAACGGGGAAACGAGTTCTTTTGAACTGCCGATGCGGATCAGCGGCAGTTTCATCTGTGCCCACGCTCCCGACTATGTCGGCGTACCAACCCTGGACTGGAATGAAAATCGGTGGCTTGAGCTCTTCGCCGACATGCGGCTGTCCGGCATCGATACCGTCGTCTGGCAGGCGTCCGTCTGGAACGAACTCAAAGAGGTTTATTACGATTCGAAATATTTCGCCTCGTATCGCCGTTGGCGCGCGGTCGAACCGATGCTCGCCGCCGCCAGAACCCGGAATATGCGTGTTTTCCTCGGCGGCTACGGCTCCGTCGTCGGCTGGTCGCAGGACCTCGACGACCATGCCGTCCGCCATGAAATCGACAGCCAGCTCGCCTGTATGCGCGAACTCCTCGCATATCGGGATTTATTCGACGGCATTTATTTTTCGCCGGAAACCGCGTTCCGGGGAACCCGCGACCGCGCCCGCGAACAGCGTCTCAACCATCTTTACCGTCATTACTTCTCGGCGGTGAAAAAACTCGCTCCCGAAAAAGAACTTCTGATGTCACCCGCCAGCAAGTTTTATCCCGGCATGGAACATGATTTCGAAGAATGCTGGCTGACCCTGTTGGAACAGGTACCGCTCGATATCCTGGCTCCGCAGGACTCGGTCGGCTGTTCCGGTTGCGCCCTGTCGGAGCAACCTCAAATGTGGCGGTGCTGGCATCATGCCGCCGGGGCGCTCGGCATCCGGCTGTGGGCCAATATCGAACTTTTCGAACGCCGGGAATTCGGCGGTGCGACGCCGTTCAATGCCGCCGCGCCGGAACGCGTTGCCGCACAAATCCGTCATGTCGCGCCATGGGTATCCAAATGCCTCTGCTGGGAATATCCGTACTTTGCCGGAAACGCACCGGGCGGAACGGAACTCCGCCATAAAATTTTCCGCCCCTGACGAGAGAGTAAATTTGGGGAAAACGACAAACTTTCGGCAAAGTTTTTCCTTTTCCCC
>CALABZ010000320.1 GCA_937888615.1 uncultured Lentisphaeria bacterium
GGCTGGGCCCTGAACACCATGAACAATCAGGTGACATGGAATATTTCCGCTCCGCCCGAGCCCCCCTCCGGACTCCCGGTCTATACGGCATTCGACGGCATCCCGGACCGCAGAACCAGCGTACCGGCCACCGATACCGCGATCCTGTATTCGCTGAGCAGCAAGGATTGGGTGGTGAATATGGGCTACAATCCGGAACCGCTCGGCACCTCGGAACTGCTGAACGACCTGAATATTCCCCATAAATTCCTATTGGAAGAGTCACTGGCCTCCGGCAAGCTGAAAGACGTTCGCAACCTGCTGGTTCTGAACGCCTCAAGCCTGAGCGACGAACAAATCAAAATCATCCGTGATTTCGCGGCGAACGGCGGTACGGTCTACCTGTCCGCCCATGCCGGAACCTGCGACCTGCTCGGCAATTACCGGAAAAAATGGCCTTTCGCCGATATTTTCGGATTCTCCCTGCGACTGCCGGTGAAAATGGCCAAGACCAAATCGATTACCTATGACGGCAAAACGGTTCCGTTTACCGCCTCGTACCCGGTTATCGCCGGAGAACCCGGTGCCGTCAAAATCGCCGTGGAAGCGAAATTCGGCAAAGGACGTTTCATTTACAGTTCGATTCCGTTCGGTTCGCAGCTCGCCGAGGACGAGCAAACCGTCGGCGACGCGTACAAGTTCAAACCCGATCCGAAGCTGTACGACCTGTATGCCGCGCTGTTGACCGATCATTTCAAACAGGGTCAGGTGTTCGAGGCGGTCCGTATTCCGCGAGGCGTGTTGACCAGCGTCTGGCGTTCGCCGGAAGGGCTGGCCATCCACCTGCTGAACGCTTCCGGGGTCAAAATCAAACCCCGGGCGAGGATTCCAAGTGCCATGAAAGAATCCTCATGGGGCGTATTGACGGAACCCCTGGTGATGAACGTGCGGATGCCGAAGCTTTCCAAAGCTTACCTGTCCTCGCCCGATTTCGAAGGTAAAAAAGAAGTGAAATACCAGAAACTGGACCAGAACCGCTGGCAGATCACAATCCCGCCTGAACTGCTGAAACGTTATTCGATTCTGAAACTGTTCCCATAATATTTCTGAGCCGGGGTCCGGTCCTCTCCTTCCCCCACCCCATCTCCCGGACCGGACGTCGGCTCAGAATTTTTTCTTCGGACGTCAGCGCACTTCTTTGAAGAATTCCTGCATCAGCGCCTTGCATTCCTCCTCAGCACACCGGAGGTTACTTGCACGCGATGCAGCATTCCGGGGAACCCGGTAATATCCATCGCCGACCCCGCGGCCCCCGAACGGGAATCCGCCATGCCGAAAATCAGACGCCGCAACCGGCTGTTGAGCGGCGAAACATACGTGTCAATCGATACCGCTCTCATTCAGCCGGCAGTGAGCGCGTGAGCACCCCAATCGCGAGTTGTGAGACTGCCGTCAATACCTCATATTTCTTTTTTTCTTCTCTGATTTTTATTCTTACCCTATTGACTTCCCTGAAATTTATTGTATAATATAGCATACAATAATTACAGAGACAAATAAATATTATGGCCGACAAGGTACAATCAACCGATCGCTTCTACCCGGAAATTCATCTGGAACATGATTCGCCGGTGCCGCTGCATCACCAGTTGGCGGAGAACATCCGCCGCAGTCTGGAACGCAAACGCATTCCGAAAGGAACCCCGCTGCCGTCCATGCTGACCCTGGCCGAAGATTTGAAGTTGAACCGCGACACCGTCCGCCGGGCTTACGGCACACTGGAAGCGGACGGCGTTCTGCGGCGCGAACCAAGCGGGCGCATTCTGCAAGTCACGCCTGAATTCGCCGAGAACTATTGCAATCGTTTTCTGCCGGCGCTCGGGATCGTACTGCCGGACCGGATGGAAGACCTGCTTCAGCAACAGTCGCATTCGGCGCTTGAAATCGTCGGCGGGATTATGGATATGGCGACCCAGTTCGGGTTTGCCGCCATGATCGTACCCCTGCCGGAACAGGACGATCAGTTCGGGCAACTCAAGCAATGGCTGAAAGAGATGGTTTCGAAGCTAAACGGGCTGATTTACCTGGGTGAAAGCGGCGAGAAACACCACGACCGCGCCTTTGAGCTCCTGTTGTCCGAAGAATCCCTGCCGCAGGTATTCATCGGCGGCAAAGCGTTCCGCCCGCACCTGGGGTCCGTGACCGTGGATATGAATATCGGCTTCACCGCCGCCGCCGAGTACCTGGCGGAGCTGGGACACCGCGACATAGCGGCGCTCGGACAATGGATTCCGCGCCGGGAGATTTTCCAACTTCAAACCATCGACCGTCCGGCTTGTATGTTGAACGCCCTGAAAAAATGTTTCAAGATGCGTGACGAATGGATTTTGCCCGACTGCCGCCTGGAGGAAACCGTTCGGAATGCTTTGAAGTCCATCCTGACGGCTGAGAACCGTCCATCGGCGCTGATATCCAGCAGTGATGAGTTGACTCATCACTGTCTCCCGGTCATCCGGGAACTAGGATTAAAAATCCCGGACGATCTTTCGCTGATCAGCTTCGACGACAGCAATCGGGCGAGGTTCAGCGATCCGCCGTGGACTTCGATCCGCAACCCGCGCCGCCAGACCGGCAAGGAATCGGTGAAAATGATTGTGGAAGCGCGGCGGCGGAACAAACCGGTGAACACTTTGAGCCGGACGCTTCCGAGTTCACTGATCATCAGACAATCAACAGCTCCATATAACAACAAACAACATTAAAGACTGGAGGGTACCGAATGAAGAAGCAATATTTCACACTTATTGAACTCCTCGTAGTTATCGCGATCATAGCGATCATGGCGGCAATGCTGCTCCCCGCCCTGAACAAAGCCCGCTCCAAGGCGCAGGCATCGAATTGCCGCAGCAATATGCGCCAGTATGTTCAGTCGCTGAATTATTATGCCTCGGATTTCAACAGCATGGCACTGGGCCGCGACAGGGTTCTCCATGCCACAAGCAAATGGAAAGGCATCCGTCATGCCGCGGTTATGGGCAAGAAGGACAGCGCCAACACTTGGGGAAGCTGGGGCTCCAGCGCTTATCTCGGCTACATCGACTGGACATACACAACGGTAACCATGGAAGGGATTTTAAGTTGTCCGGGACGCGCCCCTCTGCCGCGCCTGTGCGCACCGTTCATCATCAACCACCGACTGACCGACGCCAGATTTACCGAGGATAAATGGAGTAAACTTGAAACACCCGGCCTGTTCAAGCTCTCCTCGGTACCCAACCCCAGCAACATTGCCTATCTGGTCGAAAGCGTATCGCCAGGCGACGATGGCTACGTCGCATTTCCCCATATGAAATCGATGAACGTGATTTTTCTGGACGGACACGCCGGGACGACCGAGCGCAGCCGCTATCCCGGGATCACCGATTACAGCGGCAGTTACGGAGATTACAATATGCTCGGCGATGTTTGGCAGAAATGGCCTTTCAACGGTACCAACGACTGATAAATAAATAAGGAACATATGATGAAACACATTTTACTCGTAATGATATGCGGGCTTGCCGCATGGATTCAAGCCGCCGCACCCGAACTGTCGATGGTCGCCGATCCTCTGGAAAACTACTATTCCGTGACCGGCAAGATTCCCGACCGCAAAACGGATTTGAGGTTCTTTATCGGAGAAGCCGGCATTGCCGCATTCAGTCTTTACAATCCGACGAACGCCACCATGTACTGCCGGGTCGGGCTCACAGGACTGGAAGCCTTGCAGCCGCAGTTACGCGAGGCGATCCATATCCGCGCCCGCCGGGGACAGCTTCCCGCCGATGTACTGCCTGAAATCAGTGCGGACGGAGTCGTCGTCATTCCAGCCGGGGAAAACCGCCAGATCTTTATCGACCTGAAAACGCGGGGTGTCAAGCCGGGCAAATACCAGGGGAGTTTTACAGCAGTCAATCTGGCGGGCGAAGCCGCCGTGAATGGTCCGCTGAATGTCGAAATCCTGCCGCTGTCCCTGCCGGAGAAGCATCCGCTTTCCATCATGACCTGGGATTGCAGTTTGCGCCGCACCACCGGGGCCGCACGCACAAAAATTCGGAATATGCTGATGGAAAGTTATGTCAATGCGTTTCATGTCCTTGAGCGTCCGGCGTTGAAGAATGGGAAATACGATTTCACCGCCATGAACTCGCTCCTCGCCGAACTCAAAGGCGAAGGGTTGATCATGCTGCGTTGCGCCGCTCCCGCGCAAGAAATGAATATTCAGGAGGAACAAGGAGCCGCCGAATACATCACGTATATCAGGGCCATCGTCCAAAACATGAAGGCACAGGGCTTCGGATACGATGATTTCGTGCTTTATCCTTATGACGAGAACGTTCAGGACATATTTTATGCAGCGGCCAGGCTCTCCAAGGAAGCCGATCCGAAAGTCATGGTTTACGCCGACCCCACGGCCAAAGCCACCCCGGAAGAGATGAAACGGCTGTTCGATGGGAAATATGTCGATTATTTCCAGTATAATGCATCGTTTTTCAATGACCGCGGTGACTTGATCAGGCCGTTTATGAACAGCGTTAAATACAACTCAATCTACTGGTGTCCGGTGATCCAGAAACGCCTGCGCCCAAACTCTTTCCATCGTCAGATGGGACGTGTGGCTTATCGCGAAAAACTGCAAGGCATCGGTTACTGGACCAGCCTGTGGATGCCGGGCAGCGACCGCTGGGGCCTGCCATGGGATGACTTTCGCGGCAAGACAGCCTCGGCGGTAACGATTTATCCCGGGCGCAGCAATGACAGTGAAAGCATCCCATCGCGTCGCTGGCGGGCGTTTCGGGTCGGGCTGGAGGACTATCTGATTTTTGATCAGGTGCGGCGCAAAGGCAATTCCCGCCTTGAGAAGAAAATCGACAACGCCGTCCAATTTTCCCGGAGCGCCTCTGAGTCCGAACAGTTAAGAAATGAAATCGTTAATTTCCTGCTGGAGAAATAAAGATATGAAAAGAACTCTTATCACGCTTTTGTCCCTCGCCACGGCCATGGCCTTCGCCGCAACGATTGAACCAGGCAAAAAAATCGACGGAACCGAACTTCTGAACTGGACTTCGCACAAAACCAAACCCCAAAAAGGCCCCGGAGGAATCTACCGGGATGTCATTATCAAAGCCTCTCCGGACGGTTTCTGCCGGGTCACGGCCACGATGCCGGAAAGCTCATTGGGCAAATGTTACGAGCTCACGGTCAACGCCGCCTCCTCCACCAGTTCCGCGCAGGTTATCCTAACCGAGGGTTTCGCCTGGGGCGGAAAACAGAAAGTACAACGGTTGTTCCGCAAACGTTTTGCCGGAGACAATGAATATGCCGAATACCAACTCCGTTTCAAGGTCGAAAAGTTGCCGTCTTATATCAATTTCGGCATCCTCCCCGATAAAAAAGGCGAAATGCGGATCGCCTGGCTGGAGCTAAAAGAAATCAGCGAAAGCGATCTGGACGCAGCCGAGGCTCTAAATGAATTTCCCAAGGATATGAACCACTATGAAATGCTCTCCGTTGCCCTGAAACGTTACAATGAAGCGCAGAAAAAAGTACCACCGAAATTTCGTTCTCCACGCCCCGAAATCGCACTCGTTAATAATGAAAGCTCCCTGAAAAAAGCCGATAAACAGATCGGTGAACTGGAAAAGATTCTGGTACTGCATGGGAACGAACAAAATCCGGCGAAACTGAAAGCCGACGGCGGCTCGTTGCAATTACAGCTCGTCAACCGCCACGCCCCACATTCGGTCTGGGCGCGCCTGGAGTTCCAGGACGACGCAGAGTACCGCCTCGTCACCCCGGACGGCAGGAAATACCGGTTGAATCAGGGCGATCTGGTGCTTCTGCCGACCGGTGAAGCGGTCCCGATCGAGATCAGCAATATCACCGGAAACGGGGTATTGAAAATTTATCCGCTGGATCATTTTTCCAGCGATTGTTGGCACATTATTGAGGTTGATTTGTGAAAAAAGTATTGCATGAAGTCGATTTATTGGTCGTCGGCGGCGGCGTGTCCGGTACGGTCGCGGCCATCACCGCCGCCCGGCGCGGCCTGAAAACCATGTTGGTCCAGAACCGTCCCGTCCTCGGCGGACCGTCCAGCTCCGAGTCCTCCTGCAACTCGGACGGTTCCTGCGTCAACGGCGCCCAGGAGTATATGAACCGCAACGCCCGCGAATGCGGCGTCCTCGAAGAAATGAAGCTCGAAGCCTACTATCGCCGCGCCAACGGCTGGGAACAGCATTGGAGCCTCATCATGCGCGAATGGGCCGAGCGCGAACCCAACTTGACGCTCCTCCTCAACACCGAGGCTTATGACGTCGTCATGGACGGCAGCCGTATCAGCTCCGTCACCGCGCGCACCCTCGGCAGTGAAACCACCCATGTCATCAACGCTCCGGTATACATCGACTGCAGCGGCGATTCTTTTCTCGGCGGCGCCGCCGGAGCCGAATTCCGGGTGGGACGCGAAGGGCGCGCCGAATTCGGTGAATCCCTCGCCGTCGAACAGCCCGACCGCAAAACCATGGGATCTTCGATTTCTTTCCGCGCGATCGACCTTGGCCGTCCGGTCCCGTTCGTCGCTCCCCCGTGGGCGTTGAAAATCAACGGCGATGAAGACCTGCCGTACCGCCTCCACAACAACCCGATACAGGGTTACTGGTGGCTCGAATACGGCGGCGAACTCGATACCATCACCGATAATGAGGAAATTTACCGTACGCTCCTCAGCGTGCTCTACGGCGTGTGGGACCATGTGAAAAACGGCGGTAAACACGGCGCCGAAAATTACGCCATCAACTGGGTTTCCGCCGTTCCCGGCAAACGCGAATCACGCCGGTTGATGGGCGACTATATCCTGACCCAACACGACGTGGTCGATCATCCCGATTTTCCCGATACCGTCGCCTATGGCGGCTGGCCGATTGATCTGCATCCGCCGGAAGGGGTTTTCGGCAAAAGCCACCCCGGCAGTACCCCGCCGATGACGTTCCCCGGACTCTATCCGATCCCGTTCCGCTGTCTCTATTCGCGCAACATCGACAATCTGATGATGGGCGGACGCAACATCAGCGTGACCCATGTCGCGCTCGGCACCACCCGCCTCATGGCGACCTGTGCCCTCTGCGGACAGGCCGCCGCCACCGCCGCCGCGCTGGTCCTCAAATACGGCGTCACCCCGCGCGAAATCGGTCAAAAACACATCCGTGAACTGCAAACCATGCTTGCCGGGGACGATTCGGTCCTGCCGATGCTGCCGATCGCGGTCAAAGGGCTTCCGACAACGGCCTCAGCTTCCAGCGAATTCACCCTGCGAATGCCCGAAACCACCTCTTCCGAATCGTTGATCGCTCCCGAAAAAAGTACGGACGACCCCTGCGACATCCCGCCGGAAGACCGGCGGCGCGTCCAAATGTTCATCGCTTCGAATGATTTTCTGGAAGCAGTCAAAGTTCGACTCGTAACCGATAATCCCGTTGTTATTGAAGCAGAGTTGCTGGATGAAAATGATATACCGATCGCTTCCGCGCAGGCTCCCGTCGACGGCGACGTCACCGAATTCCATTTCAACGCCCGGACCGTACCCGGACGCCGCTATGCCGTTCGCCTTCCGCTCGCGGAAGGGGTTGCGGTCGGCCTGCATCGCCGCTACCTGCCGGGGCTGAACCGGAAACTCGACGGCTGTTATCTGGATAATGACAACTGGTGTTTCGAAACGGTCCCGCCGCTTCGGTTGTACCCGGCGGCGAACGCCGTCAACGGGATATCGCGGGCCACGGCGGATTCATCGAGCATGTGGATTTCAGAGCCTGGTATGCCGCAATGGCTGGAACTTGATTTCGGCGGCGAGCAGACCGTCAGCCGCGCCGAATTGATTTTCGACACCAACCTTGATAAGCCGTGCCACAGGGGCATCCCCCCGGAATGCGTCCGGGATTACGAGCTTCAGACGTGGCGGAACGGCGAGTGGGTGACGCTGGAAAAAGTCAGCGGCAATCATCAACGTCGCCGACTCCATTCATTCGATCCGGTCCAGACAAATAAACTCCGGCTTCTGGTCGCCACCACCAACGGCGATCCATCCGCCAGAGTTTATGAATTCCGTGCGAATTGATCCGGCATCCCGTCAGAGATGCCAGATGAAATTGGCGTTTTCGAACTTGTATGGAACTCCGGTACGGCAGGACTCGTAAATACCGCAGATGAATTTCACTGCGCGTCGTCCTTCCCTGCCGGAGAGCATCGGCTCATAGCCCCCGATGATGGCTTCGGCCAGATCGTGAATCTGTTTGGCGTGTCCGCAGTGCCCGATCGCCATCGGGTCGCCGGAACCGCCCTGCATGCCTTCCGATTCTCCGCAGCTTACCCGGATCTGGTCGTCTTCGGGGGTATTGTCCACGAATTCCCAGCGGATAATCTTGTCGCCCTCCATCACCACACTGCCGTTGGTGCCGGAAATCTCCACCCGGCGCGGGAACCCCGGCGCACAGGAGGTGCTGACCTCAATCGTTCCCATTGAGCCGTTCTCGTATTTGACCACGGCGCAAAGATTGTCCTCCACCTCGATCCTCTCGTGACTGAGGATACCGGAATAAGCGAAAACCTCGCGGGCGTCACCGTTGATATAAAGCAGCAGGTCGATGGTATGGATCGACTGGTTCATCAAAGCGCCTCCGCCGTCCAACTGCCAGGTACCGCGCCAGCCGGCGCTGTCGTAATATTCCTGGGAACGAAACCATTTCACCTGGGTGCTGGCCAGCGTCACTTTTCCGAACCGCCCGGCATCGTAAGCTTTCTTGATAGCTTGCACAGCGCGCGCGAAACGCGACTGGAATACGGCGGAAAGGCGTACATTGTGTTCCTGACAGGTCCGGATGATGGCGTCGGCCTTTTCCAGTGTCACGTCAAGCGGTTTCTCGCACAGGATATGCTTGCCGGCGCGTGCCGCGGGAATCGCCACATCGCCGTGAACTCCGGTCGGGGTAGCCACCGTGACCGCCTCCACTTCCGGGTCCGCCAGAAACTGTTCGAAACTGGTGACATAGCGGACGCCGTATTTGTCGGCGAATTCCTTCGCCCGGGTTTCCACTTTGTCAAATACCGCGACCAACTCGGCGTTGTCCAGATTCTGCAGTGCCGCCGCGTGCATCTGGGCGATTGCGCCGGTTCCGATAATTCCAAATTTTATTTTGCGCCCCATGATATTCCTGTATGCCATTTAACGGGTTATTTCATATGACTCGTTTTGCTCATGAGATTAGAATACACTTTATTATATTATTTGTCACCTAATTCCGTGAAAGAATCACCGTGATTCATTCACATCTGTTGTTTTGTTGTAA
>CALABZ010000321.1 GCA_937888615.1 uncultured Lentisphaeria bacterium
GTCCCGTCCTCCGCCGCCGAAACTGCCGTCGATATTCTCTGCTCAATGTTGAAAACCCCGGAATTTCCGGAACCGAAATTCGCTTCGGAAAAAAATGTAATACTCCGCGAACGCGACATGGGGCGCGACAACCATACCCGGATGCTTTTCGAAAATCTCTGGCGCAGTGTCTTCAAGGTTCATCCGGTCCGGCACCCGATCATCGGTTATCACGACAAGATCGTATCGGTGAGCCGCGACATGATGGCGGATTATTACCGCCGCCGTTACTCGCCGATGCGTTCGTTTATGATCATCAGCGGCAAAATCAATGCGGACGCCGCCGCAGCTTTGGTCGGGGAGCGCATCCGCTCCTGGGCGCCCGGCAATATCTGCGAACAGGCCTTGCCGGTGGAACCCGAATCCTGCGGACTGCGTGAATGCGACACCATATTCAATGATCCGCTCAGCCGGATCGCGTTCGGGTTCAAATCACCCGGTGCGGTGCATCCGCAACTGGCAGCGTTGGACGTACTGTTCGGCATCCTGGGGGGCAGTCAGAGTTCACGGCTGGTGCGGCGGCTTCAGTTGGAGCGCGAACTGGCTTTGAACATCAACGCTTTTCATTATTCGCCTTACTTCGGGGGGCTCTCCGGCCTTTTCGCGGTTTGCACGCCCGATAAATTGAAGAAACTGGAGGCCGCCATTCGCAGTGAACTGCACAAAGTCGCCTCCGGGGATATTTCCGCAGGGGAGGTCGAGCGTGAAGTAATCCAGCAAACCACCGATTATCTGCGGGTACTGCGGACCAATTCCGGACTGGCCGGAGTGCTCGGCAATACTATAATCAACTATGGCGACCACAACGCCGCCGGGGTTTATTACGATCGCCTCAGCCGTATCTCGGCCGACCGGGTAAAGGAAGCCGCCGCCATGTGGCTGGAGGAGGACCGGATGAGCATCGTCCGTCAGCATCCGCCCGCCGCCGGGGCCGGGCAGGGCGGCAAGGCCGGAAAAACCACGCCTCAAACCATCATCAAAACGATGGAACTGAAAAATGGCGGCAAGCTGGTGACGATTCCGCGTCCCGGGCTGCCGTTGCTTGATATCTGCATTACCATGCCGGGCGGGGTCATCATGGAATCCGCAGAGAACAGTGGAATTACTTCGCTTCTGTGTTCCTTGTTGACGGCCGGAACCGCGCGCTGGAATGAATCCGAACTGGCGGATTATATTGACGGCAACGGGTTGGACGTCAGCGTGACCTGCGGCAATAATTCGATTGTCATCCGGGTCAACTGCCGCAGTGATCGTTTCGAGGCGGCGATGGAGGTACTGCAGTCGGTCATGACCGAGTCGACGTTTGCCGCCAAGGCGTTGCGGCGCGAAAAAACGGCCATGCTCGAAAATCTCAAGAGCCGTCGCCTGAATCCCCAGAATGTCGCGTCCGACAAGGCGCTGGAAATGCTGTTCGGCAGTCATCCGTATTCGCGTTCCGCGTCGGGGAGCGAGGCGAGCATTGCAAGCATTACGCCGGCGAAACTTCGCCGTTATTATCACTCCAACCTGCTTCGGGACAAAGTGATTTTCGCCGTCGCGGGAGCGTTCGATAAAAATACGGTGGAACGCCGTTTCGAGGAGCTGACGGGGGCGTTGCCGTGGAGCGCCGGGGTTTACCGGGATATTCTGCCGCCGCCTCCCGAATTTCCCGCTCGCGCTCGTTCCGCAACGTTTAAACTGCCCCGTGAACAGAGCGTGGTCATGCTGACCATGCCGGGGTTTGATAACGCGTCGGGAGATCGCTATGCGTTCGACATTATCATGGCGGCCTTGAACGGGCTTTCCTCACGGTTGTTCAAGACGATTCGTGAAGAGGCGGGGTTGGCCTATGTGACGGGAGCGTCATTGTTCTCGGGCATTCAGCCGGGGGCGTTCTGGCTTTATGCGGTGACTTCAAACACCGGGGCGGCGGCCGTGAAAAAGATGTTGTCCGATGAATTGAAACGGCTGAAGCGGGACGGATTGGACGAGGAGGAATTTGACGCGGCCAGACGTTCGGTGATTTTTGATCATGAACAGCTTCTGGACAAGCCGAATCAGTTGGCGTTTCATTGTGCGCTTGCCGAATTTTACGGCAACAGCGCCGCCGAGGTTCTTTCCGCACCGGAGATTTACCGGGGGCTGAACCGGGAGCAAATTGCCGTAATTTTGCGAAAATATCTTGATTGTCGTGGAAAAGTTACCGTAACTGTGCTCTCTGAACAGCGGTAATTACTTGTATATTCGAAAAATCCGGCTACATTATACCTGTATTCTTTCGACAATAATACAGAAGCGATGATGGAAGATTTCGAAAAGGCCCTTGACAACACCAGTTATGAAGAGGAGATCCAGGATGACAGTTCCGGGGATCTCCTGAAAACTTATCTGCGCCAGATCGGCTCAATTCCCCTGATGACCATTGATAAGCAGGAGGAATTGTCGGCTCGGATCGTCGATGCGATTTGCGATTACCGCAATAAACTCTACCGGCTGGGCTTCGTCGCCACCGAACATGTGCTGATCCTCCGCGAAATGGAGGGGCTCCCCGCCACCGAACACTTTATGCCGACCTCCCTGCGCAAGGAAAATGCCGAGGAATTCAATAAATTTCTGACCGCCGCCCCGGATTGGATCAAGGAAATCGAAAAAACCTATGACGCCTTGAAAAAAGCATTTACCAAAAAAATGGCGGATGAGACGAAATGCCGCGCCCGCCTGGTCAAAACCCTCGAACGTTATTCCATGATTTACGATCACCTGGAAGAGTGGTTCAAGGTCGCCCTTGAATACGTTCGGCTGAGCGCCCCCGATTTCGACCCGATGAAAGTGACCGCCGCTAAGATTCCCGCTGACAAGATCGGATTTCTGGAAGAAAAAATGCTGATGCGAACACCGGAATTTCTGGAGACGCTTCACGAGATTGCCGATGCGCGCGAGAAGGTTCACGCCATGCACCAGTCCATGCTTGAGGGCAACCTGCGGTTGGTCGTCAGCATCGCCCAACGCTATCGCAACAAGGGATTGCCGTTTCTCGACATGATCCAGGAGGGGAACCTCGGGTTAATGCGCGCGATGGAAAAGTTCGACTTCGGGCTCGGCAATCGTTTCAGCACCTATGCTTCGTGGTGGATTCGCCAGAGCATCAGCCGGGCGATTGCGGCACAGTCGCGGACCATTCGAATCCCCGTGCACATGATCAATACCATCATGAGCATGAACAACGCCGAGGCTCTGTTTATTCAGGAGCATGGGCGTGAACCGCAAATCGACGAGCTGGCCCGGATCATGGAAATGCCCACTTCGCGTATCAGCGCCATCCAGAAAATGGCGCGGCAGGCGATTTCATTGCAGGCTCCGATCGACAGCAGCGAGGACAGCTCGTCGCTGGAGGACATCCTGGCCGATTCGGATTCGGACGATCCCACCGCCGCGCTCGCGTCGAAAATGCTGAAAGAAAAACTTTATGAGGTGCTGACTCTCCTGCCCGAACGCGAACAGCAGATTATCATCATGCGTTTCGGGCTGATGGGGCACCAGCCGATGACGCTGGTGGAGCTGAGCAGTCACTTCGATCTGACGCGGGAACGGATTCGGCAAATCGAAATCAAGACCATCGAAAAACTGCGGGGGCCGGATATCCGCCGCTATTTCGACGGTATCCAGCAATATAAGTAATTCATTAAGTACAAAACGGGGAGGAGAAAAATGTCGAAAGAACTCGAACTGATATTCAAACGCCGCAGTATCCGCAAGTACACCGGAGAAAAAGTCAGCGCCGAAATGGTGGAAAATCTGTTGAAAGCCGCCATGGCCGCGCCCTCCGCCTGTGCGAAAGACCCGTTCCGCTTTATCGTGATGGACGATCCCGCCGTCAGGGCGACCATCGCCGAACTCCTGCCCAATGGCCCGTTTCTGAAAGACGCCCCGTTGGGAATCATGGTGCTTGGCGATCTCGACGCCGCCCATATGAACAATGAATCCTATCTGCTTCAGGATTGCTCGGCGGCGGTGGAAAACATTTTGCTGGCGGCGGAGGCGCAGGGCCTTGGCGCGTGCCTGCTGGGCGTGCATCCGCGTCAGGAACGGATTGTCAAAATCCGCGAATATTTTAAACTGCCGGAGCATATCCTGCCGATTTCGATTATTGCCGTCGGGCATCCCGCCGAGCATAAAGAACCCCGGAGCCGTTTCAATCCCGACTATGTTAAATACAACACGTGGGAATAAACATTTATGGTCAATGTCAAGCTGTGCGGCATCGGCAAGTCCTATGTGCCCGGAAAACCGGTTTTGGAATCGCTGGATCTGGAAATAGCCTCGGGTGAACTGTTTTTTCTGCTCGGCCCCAGCGGGTGCGGCAAATCCACGCTGCTGCGGATGATCGCCGGGTTCGTGCCGCCCAGTTGCGGACAGATTTATTTCGGCGAACGCGACATGACCGGTGTTCCGCCGGAGAAACGCAATACCGCGATGGTTTTCCAGAGTTATGCGCTATGGCCTCATATGACGGTGCGCGAAAACGTCGCGTTCGGTCTGGAAACGCTCGGCGTCAAGGGCGCCGAGAAGGCGGAACGGATCGAACGGGCACTGGAAATCGTCCAGTTGAACGATTTTGCCGTGCGCAAACCGCCGTCACTTTCCGGCGGACAGCAACAGCGGGTGGCGCTGGCGCGGGCTCTGGTGGTAAATCCGCAGGTATTATTGTTGGACGAACCGCTGTCGAACCTCGATGCCAAACTCCGCGACTCCATGCGTTCCGAGATCCGGCGCATCTGCAAGGAAGCGAAACTGACCGCCATTTATGTGACCCATGACCGCAAGGAAGCGTTGAGCATGGCCGACCGGATCGCTCTGTTGGATCAGGGGCGTTTGCAGCAGGTCGGCACGCCGCGCGAAATTTACCGCCGTCCGGCGAATCGCTTCGTCGCGGGATTTATCGGCGATTGCAATTTGTTGCCGGGTGAAGTGTCCGCGACGGGGACGGTCACGACCGCCGCCGGTGATTTTCAGGTGGACGACTGCCCGGAAAAGGGCGCGAAAGTGTTGTTGATGATCCGTCCCGAATCGATCGCGGCGGGGCAGGGGGCGTGCAATAATTTCGAGGCGTCGCCCAGGGACGGCAGTTTCCTTGGCGAGGCATGTTTGTGGAAGCTCTCCGGGGACGGTTTTACGCTCGAATGGCTGGAGCCGGATTCGGTGTTGTCCCCGAACGGTTCGAAAATGAATTTTCATGTTCCCCGGGAGCATATCGCGGTTATTCCGGAGTGCTGAACTATGATCAAACATCTGCTGATTGCCTTTGTTCCGCTGTTGCTGCTGTTGGCGTTGCCGTTCGCGTTGAAACCGAAGCAGGCGCCTGAACTGCCTGGCGGCGACACTGAAAAACTGGTGATCATTTCGCCCCATTCCGAATCAATCCGTTACGAGTTCGAACACGCTTTCAAACGCCATTATCGCGAGAAATACGGGCGTGATATCGAGTTCGAATGGCGCAACGTCGGGGGTACCTCCGATATCATCCGCTATGTGAATGACCGTTTTGAAGCGGCTTTCCGCGAATGGTGGCAGGCGCGCCCGGAGCTCGGTCCGTGGAATGCCGACACGGCGCGGGCGTATAAGTCGAAGGACGGCGGCAAAGCACGGAAAATTTTCCTCGGTTCCGATGTCGGAATCGGCATCGACCTGATGTTCGGCGGCGGCCAGTACGACCACAGCAAACAGGCCGAACGGGGCATCGCGGTGGACGCGGGACTCCTGCGGAGCCGCCCGGAATGGTTCACCGATACAATCATTCCACAGCAGTTCAGCGGCGAGGTGCTGTACGATCCGCAGGGACGTTATTACGGCACCTGCCTGGCGACATTCGGCATTTGTTATAATCAGGATCGGATCCGCGAATTGAAACTGCCCCCGCCCCGGCGCTGGGAGGATTTGGCGGACCCCGCCTATTATCAGAATATTGCGCTGGCGGACCCGACCAAGGCCGGTTCGATCACCAAATGCTTCGAAATGCTGATCCAGGAGCAAATGCAGAAGAGCGGCGACAACCGCGAAATCGGCTGGACCAACGCCGTCAACCTGATCAAACGGATTTCGGCCAATGCCCGTTATTTCACCGACTCCGCCAGCAAGGTGCCGAAGGACGTGGCTTCCGCCAACGCCGCCGCCGGCATGTGCATTGATTTCTACGGTCGCAGCGAGGCGGAATGGAGCACGGCGCAAAACGGCGGCGTGGAGCGTATCCGCTTCGTTTCGCCGGAACACGGCACGTCGCTCTCCGCGGACCCGATCCACCTGATGCGGGGGGCCCCGAACCGCGAAGCCGCGGTGGCGTTCATCACCTTCGTGTTGTCGGAGGAAGGGCAGAAGCTGTGGAATTACCGTCTGGGTACGCCGGGCGGTCCGGTCAAATACGCGATGCGCCGGTTGCCGATTCGCCGCGACATGTACACCCCCGATCATATAAAATATATGTCCGACGCGGGGGCGAACCCTTATGACGAGGCTTCCGGGTTCGTTTATAACCCGAAACTGACCGGACGCTATTTTAATTTCATCCGCATTGTGGTCAAGTGTTTCGCGCTGGACCCGATGCCGGAGCTGCAAGCCGCCTGGAAAGCCATTCTCGACGCGGGCGGACCGGAAAAAGTCCCGCAGGCCGCGGCGGTGTTCAACCGTTTGCCTTTCGGTTATTCGGACCTGGCGGCGATTCAGCGCGAACTTTCGCAGAATAACGCCCTTACCCTGCTGAAGTACCAGCGGGAATGGAGCGAAGCATGCCGCAGACAGTACCGCGAAGCCGAAAAACTGGCGAAGGAGGGCAAATAACCTATGAAGACGTTTAAACCGGTGCGGCTGCTGGTCCTGCTGTTGCTGAGTGTGTTTTTCTTTATATTTCTGATCGTGCCGATTTATTCGGTGGTGAAGAACGGGCTTGATCCGGCGGTGCTGGCGGAGTGTTTCCGCAATCCGATTTATCTGGAAGGGCTGATTAATTCGCTGAAAATCGCGTTGGTGACGACCTGTTTCGTTTTCGTGATCGCCCTGCCGCCGGCGCTGATTTACGACCGTTACGACTTCGCCGGCAAAAAGCTGGTCAATACGCTGATGCTGATTCCGATGATCCTGCCGCCGTTTGTCGGTGCGCTCGGTTTTATGCAGATTTTCGGGCATTTCGGCACGGTCAACACGGTATTGGTGTCCTGCGGACTGCCTCGGGTGGACTGGCTGGGCGGGGAGGGGCGCTTCTGGATGGTCTGCATCATTGAAGCGTTGCATCTGTACCCGATCCTGTACCTGAATATCCTGACCGCGCTGGCGAATGTCGACCCCGCCATGAATGAGGCGGCGCGCAATCTTGGCGCCGGGCGCTGGCGGCGTTTCACCCGGATTACCCTGCCGATGATCCGCCCCGGTGTATTCGCGGGCGGCACGTTGATCCTGATCTGGAGCTTTACCGAACTCGGCACGCCGTTGATGTTCGGCTACAACCGCGTGACCACCGTGCAGATTTTCAACGGCATCACCGAACTGGAAACGAACCCGCTGCCGTACGCGCTGGTGATCGTCCTGCTGGCGGCGGCGGCCGGACTGTACGTCCTCAGCCGTCTCCTGCTGGGACAGTCGTCGGCCACGGCGATGACCAAGGGGATGGCCGGAAGTTCGGCACGGAAACTCGTTTCATGGCGGAGTTTCGCCGCATTCTGCCCGTTCGCGGTAATTTCGCTGGCGGCGGGTCTGCCGCATATCGCGTTGGTGTTGACCGCGTTCAGTACCGATTGGTACAATTCTATTTTGCCGCAACATTTCACGCTGTTGAACTTCCGCAACGCCCTGTCGCACGACATGGTGACCGGAAGTATCGTCAACAGCCTGAAATATTCCTCGCTGGCCATGCTGATCTGCCTGGTGGTCGGGGTGACGGTGGCGGTGGTGGTGACCCGCTGGAAACCGCGCGGCTACCATGTGTTCGACACGCTGAGCATGATGCCGCTGGCGATTCCCGGGATTATCATGGCGTTCGGATTTCTGAGCATGACGGTGAATTTCCCGCTTTTGCGCACATGGCTGGACCCGATGAAAAATCCGCTGGTGTTGCTCGGCATGGCTTATGCGATCCGGCGGCTGCCCTATGTGACCCGCGCCGCCTGTGCCGGGCTCGAACAAACCCCGACGGACCTGGAGGAAGCGGCGCGCAACCTCGGGGCTTCCTCGTGGGGGACGATGCGCCGGATCGTCATTCCGCTGATCAGCGCCAACATCGCGGTCGGGGCGCTGTTTGCATTCAGCTTCTCGATGCTGGAAGTATCCGATTCGCTGATTCTGGCGCAGAAAGGGGAATTTTATCCGATCACGAAAGCAATTTACGAATTGTCAAGCATCCTTGGCTCGGGCACGTGGATTGCCTGTGCGTTCGGGGTCTGGACGATGGCGTTCCTGGCCTGTACATTGGCGGCGGCGAATGCCATTCTCGGCAAGAAAATGGGCTCGCTGTTCCGCTTCTGATTTCTTGCTGAATACGCTTGAAACGGCGATAACTTTTCAAAAAAATGAGTCTTTTGCTTGTTTTATTCCTTTTGGGCTGTTATGTTACCCATTTAACCCAAAAGGAATCGTATGAGTATTGAATTGAAAAACGAAGCGGATAAGCTGGGGTACGCCCTGGCGATGAATGTTGTCGGCTCCATGATGCAGTTGCCGGTGGATTTCAACAAGGAAATCTTCGTGGCGGCGATTGGTGAATTGGCCGGCGGCGCCCAGCCCGCCCTGCCGCCGCAGGAATACCAGGAAATCATGCAGGATTTTCAGAAGAAATTGCAGTCAGCCGGTCAGGCTGAACTGAAAGATCTGGCCGCGCGCAATGCCAAGGAAGGCGATGCGTTCATGGCTGAAAATCGCGGCAAGGACGGCGTGAAGGAAACCGAAACCGGCCTCCAGTACGAAATATTGTTGGAAGGCGAAGGCGAAATGCCGATTGACGGACAGAACGTTCGCGTTCATTATGAAGGCAAGCTCCTGAACGGACAGATGTTCGACAGTTCGATCAAGCGCGGACAGCCCGCCGAATTCGGCCTGAACCAGGTGATCCCCGGCTGGACCGAAGGTCTTAAGCTGATGAAGAAAGGTGCGAAATACCGTTTCTATATCCCGTCCGTACTGGGTTATGGCGAACGCGGCGCCGGCGAAGTGATCCCGCCGAATTCAGCGTTGATTTTCGAAGTGGAATTGCTGGATATTCTGTAATTTCCGTTTTTCGGGCTGTCGCCCGGGATGAATTCCAGGAGGCGTTTGGCTTAAGTGCCGCGCCTCCTTTTTTTGGTGCGCCCGGCAGGGCGCACGACTAACGGGTGA
>CALABZ010000322.1 GCA_937888615.1 uncultured Lentisphaeria bacterium
ACTTTTATGAATACGGACATCGCAAAATCGCCTATCTCGGCAGTTCCGGCGACACTGAATACATCCGCAACCGCCACCTCGGTTTCCGGCGCGGCATGGAAAAACACAACCTGATTCCGCATTTTTTCCACCCGAACCCCGGCGGCACACGCCCGGACAGTGTTTTTGAACAGGCGGACCATCTTTACAGCGCGGGATTTCAGGCGGTGGTCACGGAGACCGACGTTTATGCGATGGAGTTGATGGAATGGGCGTACCGCAACCATGTTCGGATACCGGAGGAATTATCGATGACCGGATTTTCAAACGCCGCTTTTTCAGGAATCAGCGTGGTTCCGCTCACCACGGTTGCCCAACCATTGCCGTTGCTGGGAACCGCCGCCGCCGGGCGTCTGGTCGACTGGATTGAGGAGGACAGTGAAGAAGCATTCCACGAAACATCCAATATCACATTTCCGGTGAAACTGCTGGTTCGAAATTCCGTTTATCGGATTGGATGAAATACTCCAAGGTATCCCGGATTTCGCCTTTGGCGACCAGAGCGCTTCGCCTCTGGATACCGACTGGCAAGGTGCCAGCGCCATCAAAATATAATTTTGTAGTCTGAATTCTGCACTTTATTGTAATAAAAGGAGCTTGAAAATGCGTATTCCGAAATGGGGTGTACTGTACGATTTCCACACCATGCCGACCTTCCCGGAAGTGGGAAAAAACTTTGATTGCGACGCCGTCGCGGAACAATTAAGCCGTTGCGGGGTCGATTTTGTGGTTTTTCCCGCCCGCTGCAACCTCGGTACCGCCTATTACAATACGAAAATCGGGCTCAAACACCCGTCCCTGCAATTCGACTTGCTCAGCAAATTGGTCGAAGCCCTGCATAAGCGCGATATCATGCTCAGCGCTTACATGAACGTCGGCCTCAGCCACGAAGAAGGGCTGCTCCACCGTGAATGGACGATCATTTCCCCCGATGGCAGGGCCTATTCCGAGCCATTTGAAAATCATTTTTTCCGCCAGATGTGCTACAACAGCGGCTATGCGGAACATCTGCTCGGCATGATCGACGAAGTGCTCGAATATCCGGTGGACGGATTTTTCTTCGACTGTTTCTCGCCGCATCCGTGCATCGGCGTGGAATGCGTCCGCGAAATGAAGAAACTCGGCATGGAACAGGACGAATATGCTTATTTCTCGCGCCAGCGTCTGGCGAAGCGCATCAATGATCAGATCAAGAACACCGGTCGCGATTACCTGCTGTATTTCAACGGCCTGACCCCCGACGATCAGCGCGGCATGGCGACTTATCTGGAATACGAATGCCTGCCCACCGGCGGTTGGGGCTACGAAACGCTCCAGTTCAACGCCCGTTATCTGCGAAACCAGGGCTTGCCAGTGCTCAATATGACCGGGCGTTTCCATGAATCCTGGGGTGATTTCGGCGGTATCCGTACCCGCGCCAGTTTGCTTTACGATTGCGTAACCGGACTTTCGCACACGCTGGGGACCAATATCGGTGATCATTTCCACCCGCGCGGCGACTTGAATATGCCTGTTTACGACTTGATCGCTGGTATTTACGGCGAACTTCAGCACCTTCAACCGTGGCTGGACGGAGCGCAAGCCGTTACCGACATCGCCCTGA
Organism: uncultured Lentisphaeria bacterium; assembly: GCA_937888615.1. Lineage (GTDB taxonomy): Bacteria > Verrucomicrobiota > Lentisphaeria > Victivallales > Victivallaceae > UBA5239. The sequence continues at coordinate 1,643 of CALABZ010000322.1, forward strand.
TCGTCAATGGGAATACCCGCAACCGCTCCGCCGACTCGGTCAATCCGACCCTCGCTTCCTGGGGCTATACGCGCCTGCTGGCGGAACTCAAAGTTCAGTTCGACGTGCTGACACCCGAACAGGATTTCAGCCGTTACCGCGTACTGATTCTGTCCGATCCGGTCCGTCTCGACCCCGAAACAGCCGTTAAAATCAAGGACTTCATCGAGGCCGGCGGCAAAGTTATTTCCTGTGCTCAAGCCGGACTGAAAACCGATGCCGACGAATTTGCCCTCCCCGAACAGTGGGGAGCCGAATACCTTGGTAAATCCCCGCACAACCCCGCTTATTTTCGTTTATGCGAGAAACTTCCCGGCTTTCCCGACATGCCGGTGGCCCTGTACGAACCGGGTACCTCCCTGAAAGCGGTTTCCGCCCACACCGCCGCGGAAATCATCAAACCTTATTTCAACCGTCATTTCGACCTGGAACACGCCTATCTCTACCTGCCCCCGGACCAACCGGACGGCACCGCCGCTCTGACGATTTCTCCTCAGGTGGCCCATTTCAGCCATCCGGTCGGCTACAGCTATTATGCGCATGCTCAAGTTCCCCTGCGTACCCTTGTTAAATCACTGATCGACCGTTTTCTCCCGGACCCGGTCCTTGAAATCGAGAACCTGCCGAGTTTCGGCCGCACCACTGTCACCGCTCAGGATGGACGCCGGATCATCTGGCTGACCGCATTCGTACCCGAACGACGCGGCGCCAAAATCGACATGATCGAGGAAGGTTGTGAGGTCAGCGACATTAAAATCCGCCTCCGCTGCGGCGAACCGGTCAGGCGTGTTTACTCGGCCCCGGATAAAGAGCCTTTGGCATTCACTTATTCGAACGGCCTGTGTGAAATCAGACTGCCGAAAATGAACGGTTATGAAGTAGTGGTCTGCGAATCGTAAAATTCTTCGAACAGGTCCGCCGCCACTTGCGCCCGCCGATAAAAATCGGCGCCGGCACTGTAGGCAATAGCCTGTTTTTTCAGTTCTCCCAGGCGGAGCGGTTCCACCGCTTCCGCCAGATTCAGGTCCAGTTCCGCCTGATTGAACGGTTCAGACGTTACAATACCCCCGGATTCCGTGACAAAGTTATGGAATCCGCACGCTTCCGAACAAATAACCGGCAGTCCCGCCGCCAATGCTTCCGTCAACACCGTTCCGGTGGCCTCGTCGCGGGCGGGATGCACCATCAGGTCCGCCGCCAACAGTAATTGAGCAACATCGCTACGACCGCCGCCGAATGTAATTCGCCGGGCAATATGCAGTTCATCGGCTAATTCCACGAATTCCTCGGAAGAACACTCCCCGGCAATGAATACCCGGTATTTTATGGTATTCGGAATCCGGCTTGCCGCCCGGATCAACCGGTCCACTCCTTTGCCTTTGAAATTCGACCCTATTAGGAGCAACAGAATTTCATTGTCGCCGATTCCCATTTCGCGGCGTTTGACCGCGCGAATTTCGGTGGCGTTTCCGGGACGACGGCAGGCCACATCAATTCCCGGCGGCAAGTAGTGAAAACGCTCTTCCGGGGTGTGATAAACCGTCTGATAATCGCGTTTCTGGTGCGGCGTAATATACATGATTTCGGTTTTCGAGGCCAGACTCACTACCGCGCGTTCCTGCCGGTGCCATACCCGATAACGCGGGACCAGTTTCAACCACCAATCGGGGTGTCGGGCACGGTCCCGCATAATCAGGCAATTATCGGCGGCAAAGTAGAAATCAAGGTGCGCCATCCGGTTAAAACCGACCACTACGTCAAACGGTTCATTTTCCAGAATACGTCCGAATTTACGCTCGAAATCCGCCGCTCGGCCATGATTCGACCATTTTTCGGACGCAATAGTCCGCACCTCAAGCCAATCTGGTTTGTCCCCCTGCCATTCGCCAGCGAAAGCCGTCACCTGATGGCCGCGGTCCGCACACTCGCGGGCCATGCGCAGAAAATCGCGCTGTAACCCCCCATAGGGGAAATATTTAAAGAGAGTCATGGCGATTTTCATATGCACTCGAAAAATATTGGATTCCTTTATTTTCAGGACATGACTTCGGTTTTTTCTTCCGCTTTTTCTTCGGTTTTGAGCTTGCCGAGGTAATCGGGCAACTCCACACCGGCCATGCTGGCCACGTCCTGCAGGGGCGGCAGCGTTTTGATCATGCCGCTGAGAAAATTAGCGGTACTGCTCTTGCCGTCGGCGCCGCCGCCATCCCAAACCGTAACCTTGTCGATCTTGATATTCTTGATCGCTTCGGTCTGGAGGGCCACAATATCCTGGAGTTTTTCGATCAGCAGCATTTTCGCGGCCTGATCGGCACTCTGGTTGCAGGCGGTCACGATTTCACGGAAACCGTTCGCTTTGGATTTCAGGATTTCATAATTTCCCTTGGCTTCGGCTTCAAGGCGGGCGAAAATGGCATCGGCCTCCCCGCGGGCTTCGCGGCGACGTTTTTCCGCCTCGGCATCGGCGGCAATTTCAATCTGTTGACGATGAATTTCCGCCTCGACGATCACTTCGGCGCGTTGTTTTTCCATTTCCATCCGGGCACGGGATATCTGGGCTTCTGCTTCCGCTTCGAACTTCGTTTTTTCGATCTGCGCCAGCGCGACTTGCTTCGCCGCTTCGGAACGGCGGTAGGCTTCGGCTTCCTGTTCCGCCTTGGTGGCGTTGGATTTGGCGATTTCGATGGCGGAAATATTTTCACCCTGGGTAGCTTCCGAATCAGCCTGCTTCACGGCGATACGGCGTCCACGGTCGGCCTGGGCTTCACCGCTGACCGCGGCGGCTTCCGCCTGCGATACCGCGATACGTTTCTGTTTGTTGGCATCGGCGGCGCCGACACTCCCTTTGCGCTCTTCTTCGGCCACATCGATTTTGGCCCTGTTAATCGCTTCGGCGGCGGCGCGCTGTCCGATGGCGCTGATGTAGCCGGACTCATCGGTGATGTCGGTGATATTGACGTTCAATAATTCAAGACCGATTTTTTTAAGTTCTTCCGCAACGTTGTCTTCCACCGCGCGCAGGAATGTTTCGCGGTCGGCGTTGATTTCTTCGATTGTCATTGACGCGATAACCAGACGGAGCTGACCGAAAATAATATCTTTCGCCAACTCCGAAATCGCATCCGGGCTCTGGCCGAACAACCGTTCCGCCGCGTTGCCCATGATATCCGGGCGGGTGCTGACGCCGACTGTGAACACGCTCGGTACATTGATGCGAATATTCTGTTTACACAGCGCATTGCCGAGGTTTACTTCGATCTGCATCGGCCGCAACGAAATATAACCGTAGTCCTGAATCACCGGAATGACGAACCGCGCTCCCCCGTGGATGCACTTGGCCGGTCCGGCCCCGCCGGTACTGCCCCCGTAAATGACCATGATCCGGTCCGAAGGACACTTGCGGACGCGGCTCAGGATCGTGATGACCACGATAAAAAGAAAAACCACCACAAGAAAAATAAACAATCCCGCCCTTAAATCCATTTTCTTCCATCCCCTTATTTTTATTTTGTTAAAGCTTCCACAATAAAAAGATCATTGTCAATCATTTCCACCACCTTCACCGGCGTACCGGTTTTCAATTCGGTGTCGGAAAGCGCATTTACCGTCCGCGTGCACTTTGGCAGCGAAACCGTTACCTGGCCCTTCCCTTTGCGTTCCCCGGGAATGCTCAGGTATACGACTCCTTTTTCCTGCAGGAGCGCCTCCGGTGAAATATTCCCCGAATGCTGGAGCTTCATCAGCCACCAGATTACCAGTCCGGTCAGAAACATCATGGCGGCTCCCGCCAAAACGGCGATAACCAGACCGCCCCAGCCTTTGTCACCCCAGAAATAACCCGCCCAGCCGAAAAATGTCAGGAACGCCACGATCCCGCGAAAGGTGAACATATGCAGTCCGTCCCATCCCGAGAGATCGTCCATCGCATCGTTTCCCACCGAAATATCGGCGTCGATGTCGCTGGCATGACCCAGTCCACTGATTGTCAATACCGCCTGAATGGTAAAAATGATGGATCCGGTAATCGCGATAACCAGATAAAAACCGCCCGCATTTTCCAAGAAATTGCCAATGTTGTCTATCATCCCAGAACCTCCTTCCACAAAATATATATGCTTTTTTGAGGACAATGTCACCCTACCGTAACTATATGCGACTTTTTCCCATTAGCAAGCCCGGGAGAACAAGTTTTTCACAATAATAAGGCTTATTCGTCGATTCCATACAGTTTATTGTACCACTTACTGCTCAATTTGACCCGTTCATCCACAAATATAACCGCATCCAGACGTTTTAAATGGACTATTACACTCACCGGGTCCATGAAAAGCTGTTCCGAAAGTGTTTTTAATTTTATGCCTTCACCGCTGCCCAACGCCTCAATCAGTCTGTAAATATCCCGAAACGGCGTAGAAATCAGATTCATGGCGTTTCCTATCATTTTCAATCCTATAAAAAAAAGCCGGAATGCAAATGTCGCAAACATCAGACATCCGGCGTTTCCTGCCGAATTCATCGCGTAGACATTACCCATCAACCCGAACGTTTCACTTCGTTCCGGCACATCGTATTCAATGATCGTCGAATCCGTATCCGTTACGAATGGATAAATAATTAATATCAATACAATAATAGTCAAAGGGGCTAAATAGATGATCTCTTTGTTTGACTGTTCCACCTTAAACAGCAACATAACCATAAAAAAATACATAATTCCAAGCAAAGCCAGACTTCCGATCAAAGCCAGTATTCCACCAATGAAAAGTACTGAAATACGCTCTCGCACCATCTTTTTCAAATTGCAGTAAAAAAGGTCTTCCACTGTCACCCCCTAACCATTTTGCAGGCGGCCGCAATCAATTCCGGCAGGTCGTCACCGATCGTACCGCAACCGTATTCGCTTAATTCTCCGGCAAGGCCATGCACAAATACCGCCGCGCTTGCCGCATCGTATAAATCATTGAAAGGATGGTTTATGAAAGCCGCAATCACTCCGCTCAGGGAATCTCCGGAACCGGCGGTCGCCAGATTGCTGTTTCCCGAAGTATTGATCCGAAACCGGCCATCCGGCGCGGCAATGATTGAATGAAAACCTTTTAAAGTGACGATTGCATCCGTCACTTTTGCCAGTTCAAGGGCTTGTAAATGACGGCTTTCAGACTGCAAATGTTCCAGTCCGAATCCTTTCAAAAGCCGTTTCATTTCGCCCGGATGCGGCGTCAACACCCGCCCTTCCCCACTTTTCCAGATATGACGGTTCGAACTGATCAGATTCAGAGCATCCGCATCAATAACCATCTTTTTATCAATAGTTAACATCAATTCAATAAAAGTGACGGTTCTTTCGTCAATTCCCATTCCAGGACCTAAAATAATACTGTCGGATTTCTCAATATCTTCCCGGATATTCACAAAATCCTCCCGCTTCAAACAGCCATTTTTTTCACCCGAATGACGGACTATCAACGATAATTTACGATCCGTCACTTCACCGTTCGGCGTCACAATTCGGCAAAGTCCGGCCCCGGCCCTCAATGCCGCTTCGCCGGATAAAAATATAGCACCGCCATACAGTGCCGAACCTCCGACCGCCAACACTGAACCACGGCTGTTTTTATGGGCGTCCAATGAAATTCGCGGCATCATACGTCGAATATCGTCTATAAATAAAGTATCTAATAAAGGTTCCATATTTCTATCTGAAATTCCAATATCCACGTTTTTCAACGAACCGCTGTATGACGGACCGTCATTTCTAAATATGCCGATTTTCGGATAAGCGATGCTGATTGTCAAATCCGCTTTGACGGCAGTGCCGGCGAATGTTCCGTCATTTCCATTCAGACCGGATGGAATATCAATGGAAACAACTCTTCCAGGCGATGAATTTATCTTTTTAATAATCATATTATATAATGGTTTAAGAGGCCCTTTAAAGCCGGTTCCAAGAAGACAATCAACTGTCACATCACCCATTTTTGGATTATAATTTTCCACATCTTCAACGGTTATGGATTCCGGAATCAATGAAGCATGAAAGGCGGCATCCGGCGATTTATTCTCATCAATCCTACCTACCGTATAAACCATGATTTCACTTTTGCAATGATTTGCCAGATATCTGGAAATGACGAAACCGTCACCGCCATTATTACCTGAACCACAAATAATTAAAAATCGACGATAAAATGACGAATCAAGTTTATTTACATAATTCAATATAATCTCTCCGGCTCCAAAACCGGCCCGCTCCATCAGAATATTGCCGGGAACAAGATCGTTTTCAATCGTCATTTTATCAAGATTCCGCATAGTTTCGACATCAAAAACTTTCATTTTTAATCTCCTTCACGCTTCCGTCATTTACTTCAAAAACAGATGCATTTTTGAAAAAATCTTCTTTCGGTAATTCCGTAAATGTGAAAAAAATCTGTTTTGCAACATTGATTTTCTGGAAGAAAAGTGTAAAAAAAATTAAGGGGTGGTCTT
>CALABZ010000323.1 GCA_937888615.1 uncultured Lentisphaeria bacterium
TTTGGAAAATATCATAGCATGTTTTTATTAAATTTCAAGTGCAACTAAACACTAGGAGAGAACAATGAAAATACAATGCCCGTCATGCGGAATGAAATATGATGTGGATGACAATTCCGCCGGCCGCAAAGCGCAATGCTGCCGATGCGGAGAGCGGTTTGTATTGCCATTGCTCGATTCAACGTCGGAAGAAAAATTAAGCAATCCGGAAATTAAGCATCCGCCAATCAGCATCCCAGGCATTTTTTTAATGATCGTTGGTGGAATTATTGATATTTCAGGTATTTTTATTTTATTTACCGATCTAAAAAAAGCGGCGATACCTGCTTTATTCCTTTTTATAATGGGAACAATAATCGTTGGAGTTGGATATCTGCTGATTGTCATTCGCGACAAATATTATCCGAACTGGTATAATACTGAAAATCATAAACCAAAATCCTTCGGGGAATTAATGTCATCCGCTATTGGAACAGTTATTGTTTTTACCGTCATTATTTATTTTGGGTGGAGCGAATGTTCTCCAAGCAATAAAAATAATGATTTGCTTGATCAGGTCAGGCAGGAAGAATTTGTAAAAGATTCCGTAATGGCGCGAATCATGGCGGAAGAATTTGTGAAGCAAGAGCTGAAAACACCGTCCGTTGCCAAATTCCAGCGTAATCCATATCCGGAAAATGCCGGTGGCGTAAATTATATGGGAAATGATACATACGAGATAAGTTCATACGTTGATTCACAGAATTCCTTTGGCGCCATGCTCCGAACAAAATACAGCATCCGAGTTAAATACAACAGCAACCATGATACATGGAGCCAAATCGGAAGCATTGTATATTATTAATAAAAAAATTGACAAATTTATTTCAGCTATATATATAATACGTCCACTTCTTTGCTTTTTATTTGATATTACCGTTGGCTTGCGATATATTACCGGCTCAGAAGAAGAATAAATCATTCGCCATCAAAGGAGCGCATCAATGAAAGTTTTGGTTTGCGGCGGCGCCGGATACATCGGCAGTGCCTGTACAGAATACCTGCTGGACCACGGCCATGAAACCGTGGTATTCGATTCTCTGGTCACCGGGCACGAGGATGCAATTGATCCGCGCGTAACGGCGTTCGTCAAGGGGGATCTGGCGGACCGCGACTTGATCACGAAAACCACCATCGACGGCCAATTCGACGCCATCATGCACTTTGCCGCTTTTTCACTGGTCGGCGAATCGATGAAAGATCCGGGCAAATATTTTCGCAACAACCTGGCCAACGGCATCAACCTGGCCGATGCCGCTGTGGCTGGAAACGTCAAAACCATCGTATTCTCCAGTACCGCCGCCACATTCGGCGAACCCGACGAAATCCCGATCCGCGAAACCACCACCCAGGCCCCGATCAATCCTTACGGCGAATCCAAGCTCTGTTTCGAAAAGGTTCTGCGCTGGTATCATCAGATTCACGGCGTCAAATACGCCGCGCTCCGTTATTTCAACGCTTCCGGCGCCACCGCCAATTTCGGTGAAGACCACAAGCCGGAAACCCACCTGATCCCGCTGATCCTGCAGGTCGCGCAGGGAAAACGCGAAAAAATCATGATTTACGGCGACGACTACGATACGCCGGACGGCACTTGTATTCGTGACTATATTCATATCCTTGACCTTGCCCAGGCCCACATGCTGGCGCTCACCGCTCCGCGCGCGGGCCATTACAACCTCGGCACCGGCAACGGACTCAGCGTCCGCGAGATTATCGAATCCGCCCGCAAAGTCACCGGCCACCCGATCCCCGCCGAAGTCGCTCCCCGCCGTGCCGGCGACCCCCCGCGCCTGATCGCCTGTTCCGACCTGGCAAAAAAAGAACTCGGCTGGAAGCCGCAATTCGAAAATGCCGATGCCATCATCGAATCCGTCTGGAAATGGATGCGGAAATATCCCGACGGATACAGCAAATAAACGGAGAACCGCCATGAAAAACACCGTTATTCTGTTTCTGTTGACTCTCATTCTATCGCCATTATGCGCGCAGGAAGAACTTTCCGCCGAAAAGCTCAAGGTTGCTGGAGAAATCATTGAACTCAACGGAACCATCCAGAATCTCAAACGTGCCGTCAACGCCCACGCCCAGCGTTGCGAAGTTCTGATGGGAAAGTACCTCTCCCGCGCCAAGGACCAGAACGCCGCCGAAAAAGTGAAGACCGAATTGCGCAAGGCTATTGACAGCGAAATGAATACGGCAAAGATTCAAGAGGAAATCGCCAAGGTCTACGCGGGCCGTTTTTCACTTGAGGAATTGAAAGCCATCGCCGCTTTTTATCATTCCCCGGCGGGGCAGAAAATGCTGCTGCTCAATCCCGACCTGACCCTCCAGATCAACGAACTGCTGCGAAACCACAGCAAAACCGTCGATAAAAAAGCGGTGGAGATCCTGAAACGAAAAGTTCCGACGCAGGTGCCTACTGAAGCCCATTTCATGCCGATCGGCAAAATTCCAGCCCAATCGAGCAAGTGACGCCTTATGGAATGGTACGAATACGGTCCTTTTACAGTATTTGATGTGGAAACCACCGGAATGCATCCGGTCCGGCACCGGATCGTGGAGCTGGCCGCCGCCCGCATCGACTGTGACGGCTCCATCACCCGGTTCCAAACCCTGATCAATCCGCGCTGCACCATTCCTTCCGGCGTCATCGCCATCCACCATATCACCGACGAAATGGTGATGGATGCGCCAGTGTTCCACGAGATTTCCCCGCAGTTCATGGACATGGCCCGCGGCAGTACCCTGGTGGCGCACAACGCCCGTTTCGATTTAAGTTTCCTGCAGGAGAGCCTGGCACGTTGCGGACAGGAGCCCTGGAAAGGCAAAACCATGGACCTGCTGCGGCTGATCCGCAATACTCATAAAGGGCTGCCGAGTTACAGTCTTCAGAACCTCCGCCGCATTTTTCAATTGCAGGATACGTTTGAAAATATGGCCGCACACCGTGCCGCCGCCGATGTGGAATGGGAATTACAGGTGTTGGAAATCGCTTTCAGAGCCATGATGCAGGAGGCGGATTCTGCACAACTTCTTTAGAAAAAAAGTTTTTTTCGACAAAAAGATAGTTTTTTGCGTTTTTTTTTTGACAAACCGGCTTTCTTAGCTATATTTTAATGTAATTAAAGAAATTAGATAAATCATAATATAATTGGTTGAGTGTTTTATGGCTAATCCAAAACTGATTGTTCTCTCAGAGAAATTGCGCGGGAAGTCCTTTGAACTCACTGACGATATTCACACTGCAGGACGCTCAAGTGCACAGAATATATGCATCAAAGACTCTACCTTGAGTTCTCATCACTGCGATTTCATCAGGACGGAAGACGGCAACTACCTGCTGAAGGACAACAACAGTACCAATGGAACCAGAATTAATAACGTTCCGATCAACGAACAACTGCTCAAAAGCAGCGATATCATCCAGTTGGGCGGTGTCGAAATCCTGTATGACTTCGATGATGGAACGTCGACCGCCTCGCTCACCCGCACCAAAACCGGCATTGATCTGGACAGTACCGACATCGCCATGAAAACAGTTGTCACCAAGATGGACAATCTTTCCCCGTTCGCCCAGGAAGAACGCAAGAAGGGGATCATGAGCCAAAAAATCGTCATCGCCGTAATGGGACTGCTCGCATTGTGCATCGTGACACTGCTGGTTGTCGTTCTCGTCCTCATCATCAGAGCCAATTCACAGTAAGTAGTTTTCAGAACCTTAATAATACAATATACATGCGGCAGGATTTTCCGGTGGGATCTTTTTGCCCTTAAATCATTCTCAGGATCATACATGGACAAAGACAAAAAAAATACACCGCCTGAACCGAAAAATCAGAAGCCGGATCTCCCCCCGCTGCCGCCCGGTCCCAATCCCGGCCGCCGCCTTCCTGTTTCGCTTTTTTTCTGGCTCAGTCTGATCGTACTGGTCGGACTGCTGCTGGTATTCAAAGGCGATTCCGCCACCCTTGGTCAGAAACGGAATATCTCCCAGACCGAATTTGAAAATGATCTGCGCAACGGATTGATCATATCCGCCAAAAGCCGCGCCGAATCCGATCGAATATTGAATATTGAAGGCGAGCGCTATGTCAACCGGAGCGTCGCCGAGGCCGCCAAAGCCGAGAACGGCAAACAGCTCGCCGCCGGCGAACGCATTCCCTACAAAACCCGGGTCATCTATTCAGAACGGCTGGAAAACCTGATGAGTCAGGCCAATATCAAGCGCGATGTCGAAACACGCGACAACTGGTGGAGCATGTTCCTGACCGTCATCCCCATATTGCTGATCATCGGCCTTTTCTATTTTCTCTTTTCGCGACAGCTTAAAATGGCCGGTCGCGGCGCCATGCAATTCGGCAAAAGCCGGGCCCGCATGATTATGCCGAACGAATTGAAAATTACTTTCGACGATATTGCCGGAGTCGATGAAGCCCGCGAGGAAATCAGCGAACTCATCTCATTCCTGAAAGATCCGTTGAAATTCAAAATGATCGGCGGCAAAATCCCGAAAGGATGCTTGCTGATGGGCCCCCCCGGAACCGGTAAGACTCTGTTGGCAAAAGCTGTGGCCGCCGAAGCCAATGTGCCGTTTTTCTCGATCAGCGGTTCGGACTTTGTCGAAATGTTCGTCGGGGTCGGCGCCAGCCGCGTCCGCGACATGTTCGAACAGGCCCGCAAGCACATGCCCAGTCTGATCTTCATCGACGAAATCGACGCCGTCGGACGCTCCCGGTTCTCCGGACTCGGCGGCGGCCACGACGAACGCGAACAGACCCTTAACGCCATGCTGGTCGAAATGGACGGGCTTGAAACCCAGGCCGGCGTCATTGTCATCGCCGCCACCAACCGCCCGGACGTTCTCGACCCCGCGCTGCTGCGGCCCGGTCGCTTTGACCGCCAGATCGTCCTTGACCTTCCCGATATCAAAGGACGCCGCCAGGTTCTCGACGTCCATGTAAAAAATATCCGGATCGCCGATGATGTTGATCTGGACCTGATTGCCAAGACCACCCCGGGCTTTTCCGGCGCCGACCTCGCTAATCTCTGCAATGAAGCCGCGCTCCTTGCGGCTCGCTCCGACCGCGAAACAGCCAATCAGTCCGATATGGAAGAAGCTCGCGACAAGGTCCGTTGGGGACGTGAACGCCGCAGCCGCACCATCAGCGAACGCGAACGCCGCCTGACCGCTTATCATGAAGCCGGTCATACCCTGGCCGCAATGTTCTGCGAACATGCCACCCCCGTTCATAAAGTCACGATTATCCCGCGCGGACGCGCCTATCTCGGCGCCACCATGACCATACCGCTTGAGGATTCCTATACCCAGAGCCGCAACGAACTGCTCGACGAACTGGTCGTCATGATGGGCGGACGCGTCGCCGAGGAACTGGTGTTCAAGGACATCACCAGCGGCGCGGCAGGGGATATCGAACATGCCTCGCGCGTGGCCCGTTTGATGGTTTGCGCATTCGGCATGAACGAGGAAATCGGCCCGATCCGTTACGGCGACCTGACACATCCCGTTTATGTGCGCGCCGACCAGAGTCAAGGAGAGACCTATAGCCAGGAAACAGCGGCCAGAATTGATGTCCAGGTCCAGAAGATCATCGGCGATGCCCTGACCCGTGCCCGTAAGCTCCTGAATGATCATATCGCTGATCTTGAAAAAGTGGCCAGGGAACTGCTGGAAAAAGAATCCCTTACCGGCAACGAGGTTCGCGCCCTGCTCGGCCTGCCGTCCACGGAAAGCGCCAAGGAAGCTCCGGCCGAGAAGAAAGATATCATGCCCACCGACGGTCCGCCGGACGTGGTCATCGCCCCGGATACGCTGAAACCGGAAGCGTAAGATGGAGCGGGAAGAACTTTCGGCACTTATCAGCGAAACCCCGGACGGCATTTTTCTGCCATGCTGGATTCAGCCGAAGTCTTCCCGTGACGCTATTGCCGGGCTTCACGGCGACGCGCTCAAAATTGCCATTACCGCGCCGCCGGTGGACGGCAAAGCCAACGCCCACCTCTGCAAATTCATCGCCAAAACGGCGGGAATCCCCAAATCGTCCGTCGAACTGGCCTCCGGTCACACATCACGCCGCAAGGTTCTTCGTCTGAAAGGAATCGACAAAGAAGAGTTAAGTGCGAAGTTGATGCCATGACCGGACCTGATGATTACGCTTTTCCCCGTGCCTGTGCGGAGTGCAAAAAATCGGAAAATACCGGATGGATTCAAAAAAAGTCGTTTTTTTTTGGCTTTTTACTGTTAATTCGCTGATTCCATGCTAAATTAAATACCCTGTAACTATGCACATGGCGTGCAATCGCAGGGGTTTCATTTTTAACATTTTAGCCTTCATGGACTTACAGCTTTAGGGGCATGGGAACGGTTTGGATATGATAAAAAATACGGTTGAAAAATTCGTTTTTTTTTCTGTCTTGAACTGGAAAAATGTGTTTAAAGTGTTTATGTTAAGTATTCTGTCCGTTTTCGGCTTTTACGCGGCCGATGGGGCGGAAGACAAATTGGAACAGCGGCCAGCGGGCTCCGGTATGACCGGCACTGTCAAAATTTTAGATGCGACGACAGGGCCGGGCAATACGTCGGGTGCCCGGAATGCTACTGTTCAAAGCGACATGCAGCAGCCCGAAGCAGAGAGGGAAGCTCTGGCTCGGGAACGAGATTTGCTGCATAAGAAGTTGATTGAAATGATAGATCGGTACCAGAAACAGAATGAGGACTACCGCCGTCTCCGGCTGAGTGTTGCCGCTACCCTTGCAAGCAGGGAAAAGCATATCGTCGGCAAAAGGGAAGAACAGCTATTGGGGACATTGGCGGAAGTATCTGAGAACGGTCGTCGGCTTGCGCAAGAGACGATTGAATTCTGTGACTATGTGGAATCGCTGGTTCGAATTTTCCCATTAGGGAAAGTGCAGAGCGCCGAGCTTGCTTTAAAGCTTGACGGCCTGCGTGACCGCGCCCGCAAGTTCTGGAACCTGACGAATCCGTCCACCGAGGAACCAAGGGTCAACAGATGCAGACTTTTGGCCGTGGAGGAGGATTTGCAAATTGTGGTGCTGCCCGTCGGTTCGGCCCATGGAGTTTTCTGTGGATTGAACTTTTTTATCGGGAAGAAAGCCAGTTTGCGGGTGATAGCGGCAAGGCCCTATCTGTCCGCGGCGGTGGTTACAGATGGAAGCATCAGGGACTTGGCCCCCGGGATGGAGGCCACGACAAGTAAAGAACCGTATTAATAAATGATTTAGAGAAAACTTATGGAAGCAAAAGCAATAACCAGGAACGTGCGGATTTCGCCGGAAAAAGCGCGTCATATATCGCGCCTGATCCAGGGTAAATCCGTACAGGAAGCGCTGGCGATCACCGAGTTGAGCCCTCGTAAAGCGGCCCGGCTGATGGGCAAAACGTTGCGCTCCGCGCTTGCCAACGCCGAAAATAATTCCGATCTCAATCGCAACAGCCTTGAGGTCAAGAGTGCGCTGGTCGGTCCGGGACCGATCATCAAGCGTTTTCGCCCGAGAGCCCGTGGTTCGGCAGGCCGAATCCGTAAAAGAACCAGTCATTTTACGATCATTTTGACGGATAATCAATGAAGAGGTAAATCGTGGGACAGAAAGTAAATCCTATCGGCTTGAGAACAGCCCTGACGAAGAATTGGGAATCCCGTTGGTTCGCCAAAAAAAGTCTCTTCGGTGATTGGCTGCATGAAGACTTGAAAATCCGCAATTACATCCGCGAGAAATTTGTTGGCGCGGCGATTGCCCGGATTCAAATCGAACGTGCCCCCAGCCGGGTGCGCATCACCATTTTCACCGCCCGTCCCGGTCTGCTGATCGGCAAAAAAGGCGCCGAGCTCGACGCTCTTCGCGGTGAAATCAGCAAAATGACCAAGAATAAAGACGTCATCATCGACGTTGCCGAAATCAGACGCGCCGAAACCAACGCGCAGCTTGTGGCCGAAAGCATCGCTTTGCAGCTCGAACGCCGTATCGGTTTCCGCCGTGCCATGAAGAAAGCCATTCAGACCGCCATGGATATGGGCGTGGACGGCATCAAAATTCATGTCGCCGGCCGTCTCGGCGGCGCTGAACTTGCGCGCTCCGAGCAGTACAAGGAAGGCCGTACTCCCCTGCATACGCTGAAAGCCGATATTGATTACGGTTTCATTGAAGCGAATACCACCGCGGGAAAGATCGGTATCAAAGTCTGGATTTGTCATAACGAGACTACTGAGGAACAAGATTATGCCACTAATGCCAAAAAGGGTAAAGTACAGAAAGCTTCAGCGCGGAAGTAATGCCGGGCTGGCGCATGCCAATAACGCCGTAAGCTATGGTGATTATGGTCTTCAGGCCATGAGCCGCGCTTACATTACCAACAACCAAATCGAAGCTGCGCGTATTGCGATCAATCGCCACCTCAAGCGTACCGGTAAAGTCTGGATCAAGGTTTTCCCGGCCAAATCCTTCACCAAGAAGCCGTTGGAAGTACGTATGGGTAAGGGAAAAGGGGCCGTCGAAGGCTGGGTATGTCCGGTGAAGCCGGGTCATGTTCTCTTCGAGGTCAGTGGCTGTTCCGAAACAATCGCCCGCGAAGCCTTCGCCCGCGCCGCCAACAAGCTGGCGCTGCGTTGCAAATTTCTGGCTCGATGAGGTAAGGTTATGAAGTATAAAGAAATTAAACAGATGAGCAGTGCCGAACTCGACAGCCAGATCAGCGAACTGTTGCGTGAAAAACTCAACCTGAAGATTCAGTCGAGAACCGGCCAGTTGGAAAAGATCGCGCGTGTCCGTCAGGTCCGCCGCGACATCGCCCGTATCAAAACCGAAATGGCAACCCGTGCCGCCGCTCAGACGAACGGCTAAATTGAATGGATGTTATTATGGAACAAGTTCAAAATACTGAAAAGCGCGGCAATCGCAAAGAACGCGTCGGGGTTGTTTCCAGCGACGCTCAGGATAAAACGATTGTCGTGGAAGTTTCACGCCGTACAGCCCATCCGCTGTACAAGAAAGTAATCAAGAAACGGAAAAAATTCGTCGCTCACGATGAGCAGAATGTCGCCAAAAAGGGTGATACCGTGCGCATCAGCGAGACCCGTCCCCTGAGCAAAACCAAGAGATGGCGCCTGGTTGAAGTCATCAGCCATGCCAATTAATGGAGATTCAGCATTATGATTCAAATGCAGTCTAATCTGGAAGTTGCTGATAACTCCGGCGCCAAGCGTGTCATGACCATCACCGTATTGGGTCAGAAACGCAAATATGCCAGAGTCGGCGACATTATTTCCGCGGCTGTCCAGGAAGCGATTCCGGACGGCACTGTCAAAAAAGGTCAGGTCGTCAAATGCGTCGTTGTCCGGACCAAAGCTCCGATCCGTCGTGAAGACGGTTCGATCCTGCGTTTCGACAACAATGCCGCAGTGGTAATCGACAAGGACAACAATCCGGTCGGTTCCCGTATTTTCGGCCCCGTGGCCCGCGAACTCCGGGAAAAGAACTTCATGAAGATCGTTTCCCTGGCTCCGGAGGTATTGTAAAATGAAGAAATATCATGTTAAAAAAGGCGATAAAGTTGTAGTCAACAGCGGTTCGTGGAAGGGCGAAGAAGCCACCATCACGGCGATCCTGCCAAAGAAAGACCGCGTGATCCTGGAACTGACCAATATGACTCCGGAAAAGCGTGAGCGCATCGGCCGCAGGACCGTCAAGAAAAGCAAAGCCAACCCGAACGGCGGCATGATCGAACGCAATGTTTCGACCCATGTTTCCAACGTCAACAAGGTGGCGGAAGCACAAGCGGAGAAATGACACCATGCCTGATATGAAGAAAAAATATAACGAAGAAGTCAAGGCTGTCCTGAAGGAAAAGTTCGGTTTCAAGAACGACATGCAGATCCCGAAGCTGACGAAGATCGTGCTCAGCACCGGATTGAAGAGTTCCTGTGACCGCGACGCTTTCACAGAAGCGCGCAAGCAATTCGCCGCAATCAGCGGTCAGCAGCCGATTACCACCAAGGCGCGCAAGAACGTGTCCAACTTCAAACTGCGTATCGGCATGCCGGTCGGGGTAGTGGTTACCCTGCGCGGTTCCCGTATGTACGAGTTTCTGGACCGTTTCGTCCACGTCACGCTGCCGCGCGTCCGCGACTTTCGCGGGATTCCGAAGAAAGGCTTCGATCATGCCGGCAACTATAACGTCGGTTTGTCCGATATTTCGGTTTTCACCGAAGTGGATCAGGACAAATTGAAGTATCCGTTGGGGTTGAACATCACTATGGTGACTTCGGCCGAAAACGCGGAACAGGCGAAAGAACTGCTGACGTTGATGGAAATTCCGTTCGCGGAATAACACAGGAGTTATCAAATGGCAAAAAAATGTTTGATTGTAAAGAGTGAACGCGGCAGTAAATTCAAAGCCCGTAACTATAGTCGTTGCCAGAACTGCGGTCGGGCTCGCGCCTACATCCGCCGTTTTAAGCTGTGCCGTATCTGTTTCCGTGAATTGGCATCCGCCGGCAAGATTCCCGGCGTAACCAAGTCCAGCTGGTAATCGAAGGAGAAGCAAAATGAATATTCAAGACCCCATCGCCGATATGCTCACACGCATTCGCAATGCCGGTGCCGCTTCCCTGAAAGAAGTTGTGATGCCGCATTCGAATATGAAGGCGCAGATCGCGGAAGTAATGAAAGCCGAAGGGTATATCGCTGACGTCAAAAGTGAAGGCGAAGGCGCTCACAAAACTCTGGTGCTGAAATTGAAATATTTCCGTAACAAGCCCGTTATCGAAGGCTTGAAAAAGATCAGCAAACCGTCCTGCCGCAGCTATTGCGGAAGCAAAGAAATTCCGAAGGTCAGAAACGGACTCGGTACTGTGATTCTGTCCACCCCGAAAGGCATCTTGAGCGGCAGCAGTGCGGCCGGTCAGAACATCGGCGGCGAAATTCTTTGTTACATCTGGTAACTTGAAGCATGAGGATTTAGATTATGTCTCGTATAGGAAAAAGACCGGTCACGATTCCGCAAGGCCTCAAAGTTACGGTGGCCGCCGGAATGGTGACTGTTGAAGGGAAAGAAAAACTTTCCATGAAAATCCCGCCGCTGGTGTCGGTGGATGTGAAAGAAAATAAACTCAAGGTCACGCGTCAGGATGAGACCAACAGGTCCAGTGCCATGCAGGGACTGACCAGAAACCTGATCAACAATATGGTGATCGGGCTGACCGCCGGTTTCAAAAAAGAACTGACGATCATCGGTGTCGGTTACCGCGCGAGTCTGGCCGGCAGCAAGCTGACCTTGAACCTGGGGTATTCCCATCCGATTGAATACCAGGTGCCCGCGGGCGTGAAAGTGACGGTTAAGGACGCCAACATCAGCGTCGAAGGAGCCGACAAGCAAATGGTCGGCGAAGTGGCTGCGACCATCCGGCGTTTCCGTAAACCCGAGCCTTACAAGGGCAAGGGAATCCGTTACGCCGATGAAAAGATCGCGCTCAAAGAAGGTAAATCGGTCGGATAATTGGAGATAAAACATGACGGTAAAAACTAAAAAAGAACAGCGTATCCGGCGCCATCTGCGTATCCGTTCGAAGATTTCCGGTACTGCGGCCTGCCCGCGTTTCTGCGTCAGCATTACTGCCAGCAACATTTATGTGCAGTTTATTGATGATGAGAACGGGGTGACCCTGGCGGCGACTTCAACGCTGGATAAAAAATTCAAAGAGCAGAATGCTCTGCCCAATGTCGCCGGCGCCCAGGTGCTCGGCAAAATGGCCGCGGAAAAAGCCCTTGCTGCGAATATCAGCAATGTGGTTTTCGACCGTTCCGGTTTTAAATTTCATGGCCGCGTGAAAGCGATAGCCGACGCTGCCAGAGAAAACGGCCTTAAGTTCTAGGAGCTGACCATGGCGAAAAGAGAAGAATTCAAGAATGATGAAGTAATGAACAGCGAGTTCGATGAGAACATCATCAGCATCAACCGCTGTAGCAAGGTCGTCAAAGGCGGCCGTAACTTCAGCTTCGGCGCCCTCGTGGTCGTCGGCAACCGTAACGGCAAGATCGGTTACGGTTACGGCAAGGCCAACGAAGTGTCCGACGCCATCCGCAAGGGCGGCGAAATCGCGCGCAGAAACATGATGGACATCCCGCTCCACGGTTCGACCATTCCGCACGAAGTGGAAACCCGCTTCGGCGGAGCCAAGATCCTGTTGCGTCCGGCTTCGACCGGTACCGGCCTGATCGCCGGCGGCGCGGTCCGCGCCATCCTCGACCTGGCGGGCGTGAACGACGTGCTGGCGAAATCGCTGGGCTCGAACAACCCGGTCAACGTGGCCAAGGCTACGTTTCGGGCGATCGAAGCAATGTCCTCCCGTGACCAGATCATGGCCAAACGCGGTTTGAGCAAATAACCAATTCAATTCAGGATAAGATATCATGAAATTACACGATCTTTCACCCACACCGGGCAACAAGAAGCGCCGTCATCGCGTCGGCCGCGGCGACAGCTCGGGTTGGGGCCGGACTGCCGGCCGGGGCGAAAAAGGCGCCGGAGCCCGCTCCGGTTCCAAATACCGTCCCTACTTCGAAGGCGGTCAGATTCCGTTTTTCCGCCGTTTGCCGAAGCGTGGTTTCAAGAGCATGAGCCAGGTTGTGTTCAACCTGGTCAATACTTCGCTGCTTGAAGCGAACTTCAACGACGGTGACGTGGTGAGCGAAGAAACGTTGCGCGCCAAGTCGCTGCTGCCGGCCAAACAGTTCCCGATCAAGGTTCTTGCCAACGGCGACCTGACGAAGAAATTGACCGTACAGGCCAATAAATTCTCGGCCGCGGCCAAAGCCAAGATCGAAGGACTCGGCGGCGTCTGCGAAACCGTTTAACTCTCAAAACTGCGGGTATATATGTTTGCTGCATTTATCAAGATGTTGAAAATCAAGGAACTGCGGGCCAAACTGCTGTTCACTGCCGGAATTATCATTATTGTCCGGTTTGCCGCCAATATCACGTGTCCGGGCGTCAGTCCCGCCGCGTTGAAGGAATATGTTGAAACTTTGAGCACTGCGGGCGGTAGCAACCAGCTCATGCAGATGCTCGACATATTCAGCGGAGGTGCGTTGCAGAACTTTGCAGTTGCCACCCTCGGCATCATGCCGTACATCACGGCTTCGATTATAGTGCAGCTCCTGACTCCGGTCATTCCCTCGCTGGAAAAACTCCAGCGTGAAGGGGATGCCGGGCGTCAGAAGATTTCCCAGTATACCCGTTATCTCACGCTTGCCGTCTGTGCCGTTCAAGGCGCAATGGCGGCGATGGCGATGATCGATCCCTCCCGTTTGCATATGCCCGCCCCGACTGTACCGCTGGTCGTCGGCAACCATGCCATGTTCATCGTCATGACCGTGATCGTGCTGACCTGTGCGACTATGGTCCTGACCTGGCTGGGGGAACAGATTACCGAGCGCGGCATCGGCAACGGAGTGTCATTGATCATCACCATCAACATTATCGCGCGTCTTCCGCATGCAATTAAAATGCTGATCGACATGGCCATCAGCGGCCAGTCGGGCAGTAATAGTTTCAGTCTGGTCAAACTGCTGATTCTGCTGTTGATTTTCGTCGTCGTCACCGCGGCCACGATCATGCTATCGCAGGGAATGCGCCGCGTTCCGATCCAGATGGTCCGCAAGAGTGTCGGCAGCCAAATTCACGGCGGCACCACCTATATGCCGCTGAAGGTCAACTTCGCCGGCGTTATGCCGATCATCTTTGCCAGTGCTCTGCTGCAGATTCCGCCGATCGCCGTCGGTTTCCTGCCGTACAATAAATTTACGACCTTTTTTGCCCGTTTATTCGAATACAATTCATTTTCTTACATGGCTATTTACGGGTTGATGATCCTGGCGTTCTCCTACTTCTGGGTAGCGAATCAGTTCAACCCGATCCAGATTTCCGAAAACTTGAAAAAAGAGGGAGCCTACATTCCGGGCATCCGTCCCGGTTCTCCCACTGCCGAATTCCTTGATCATTCGATGTCCCGCATTACTTTTGCAGGTGCTATTTTCCTGATGGCTCTGGCGATCTTTCCGATGGTCCTGAGCACCAACTTCGGTGTGCCGCCGTTAGTGGCGCAGTTCTTCGGCGGTACCAGTCTGCTGATTATGGTCGGCGTGGTGCTGGATACCCTCACCCAGTTGGAATCGCACCTCACCATGCGCAACTACGACGGCTTCCTGAAAAACGGACGCCTTCGCGGACGGCGCGGCGGAATGGCCGGATAATCCGGGGAATACCGATGAAAGACCGGGTAATCGCCATTGACGGGCCTGCCGCATCCGGCAAAAGTACCATTGCCAATGCGATTGCCGAGCGTCTGCACATCCCCTACATCAATACCGGCGGCATGTACCGGGCCGTGGCCTGGCATGTCGCCAAACACGGCGTCAATGCCGATAATATCAACGAAGACGCCCTGCGGGAAATGCTTGCCAGCCTGACGCTGGACTATGTGGCCGATAATTCCGGCAAGTATGAAATCCGTGTCAACGGCGAATTCCCCGGCGAACAGCTTCGCACACCTGAAATCACCGCATTAAGCAGTCCGCTCTCGGCGATACCCGCGGTCCGCACCTATTTGCTGGAACGACAGCGCGAATTTGCAAAGCTCGGCTTGATTGTCATGGAAGGGCGGGATATCGGAACGGTGATCTTTCCGAATGCCCGTTATAAGTTTTTTCTGACCGCGTCCCCTGAAGAACGGGCGCGGCGGCGCTTGTGCCAGAACGGCGAAGTCGTGGACGGTGCAACCCTGGAATCGGTGGCAAAAGAGATTGCACAGCGCGATCTGCAGGATTCGAGCCGTCCGGTCGCTCCGCTCAAACAAGCCGCCGACGCCATTCCGATTGACTCCACCGGGTTGGAAATATCGCAGGTGGTTGACCGGATTCTGGACCGGATCCGGTCGCATTATTCCACTTATCGGGTGAGCTATGGGGACACCGACCAGATGGGGGTGGTGTATTACGCGAATTATCTCGAATTTTTCGAACGCAGCCGTACAGAAATGCTGCGCGATGCCGAATTGCCCTACCGCAAGCTCGAAGAACTGGGTTATTACCTGCCGGTGAGCGAAGTCAATTGCAAATATTTCTCATCCGCCCGTTATGATGATCTGCTTACGTTCAAGAGCTGGGTGTCGGAAATCGGCAACGTACGCATGGTTATAGCCACCGAGATTTACTGCGGCGAAAAACGACTGGTGCGCGGTCTGGTGACTTTGGCTTGCGTCAACACCAAAGGACGTCCCTGCCGCATTCCCGAAGTGCTGGCCAATGCCTGCCCGATTATTTCGCTGTAAAAAAGCCCCCTGCCCGCCCAATAACATTCTAGATTTACAGTTTTTATTCCGATGTCCATTGAAAATCGGCTTTGACACGATTACATTACCAACAACCCAAACAGTGAGGAATACCATGACTGACAGGATCGAGCGTCCCGATTGGGACAACTATTTCATGGAAATAGCACATGTGGTCGCGCGGCGCGGGAACTGCAGCCGGCGCATGGTTGCCGCGGTAATCGTCAAGGACAACCGGATTATTTCTACCGGCTACAACGGTACGCCGCGTGGCATCAAGAATTGTTTTGAGGGAGGATGCCCCCGTTGCAGCAATCCGGAGGTGGCTTCCGGCGCCGCTTTGTCAGAGTGTTATTGCAGCCATGCCGAGGAAAACGCCATCGTCCAGGCCGCTTATCATGGTATTTCGGTCAAGGGATCTACGCTTTATACGACTTTCAGCCCCTGTTTGCAGTGTTCGAAAATGATTATCAACGCGGGCATTGATGAAGTCGTTTATCACCGCGAATACAGCATTGCCACCAGTGCGCTCACACTGCTGCGCGAGGCCGGTATCTGCGTTCGTCCGTTGATTACGGTCGAAGAAAAGAAAGAACTCGGGCTGGGCTGATCACGTCTTCAACCGGAATGGCATGAAAGCGGAACAGGTCATAAATGAACTGAAACTGACCCCTTTGTCGATTGAAGGGGGGTATTTTCATGAAATCTACCGGGGAACTCACGGCACCAGCATTTACTATCTGCTGCGGCACGGTGAACGCTCCAAATGGCACCGGGTCAAATCCGATGAAATCTGGTATTACCATGCCGGAGTCCCGGCATTGCAACTGATTATCCACCCGGACGGACGTCTCGAAAAAACAGTTATCGGGCCAAATGTCGCCAAAGGTGAACGTCCGCAAAGCCTGATTCCGGGGGGTGCGTGGCAGACTGCGATTCCGTTGTCAAGTTCCCGCCGGGAATGGGGGCTTTTCGGCGCGGCTGTTTTTCCGGCGTTCGAATACGAGGACTTCACCGGGGCTGAAGATGCTGAAATTGAGGCAAAATTCCCGCAGTTGGCAAAAGCAATAAGGGAATCTCTGTCCCTGTCCACGACAAGAAGAACCGCGTTGTTGATTATGCTCGTGCTGTCGCCCTTTGTGTTGTTTTCTTTACTGTTTCCAACTTGGTTCGGCTTCGTCTTGTACAGCAATGCCCATCCGAATTACGGAGAAAACCAGCCCGTGCATGAAATCGGCAGACCCATCATCGTATACCGCTGGAATTACCCGATGGATGTTGAGAGAGCAGAAAAACATCGGAAAGACTTCACTGCAACGATAAGAAACGGGCTCTATTCATCCATATTAAGGCCCGATGGCGGAGGATACCTGCTGGTATTCGACCGCGATCACCAACGCGGTTATTTCAAGAGCAATCCGCGTTGAACATTCACAGGAGTAAATGAATCATGTTGAGAAATCCCGCTGAAAAAATCATGACCCTTGAACAAGCTATTTCGTGGCGTGAGCACCTGCGAATCACCGGCAGACGCCTGGTCGTCACCAACGGTTGCTTTGATATTCTGCATCGCGGCCACGCCCAATACCTGCTAGAAAGCCGCAATCTCGGCGACACCCAGCTTATATTGCTCAATTCCGAGGCCTCCGTTCGTGCCCTGAAAGGGCCCGCACGCCCGATTATCGATCAATTCAACCGTGCCTATCTGTTGGCCAGCTTGACCGCTGTCAATGCCGTCGTGGCCTTTGATGCGCCGATCTGCGCCGCGGAACTGCGCGCGCTTGCCCCCGATATTTATGTCAAGGGAGGCGACTACACGCGGGAAAAGCTGAACCCGGACGAATGCGCCGCGCTGGATGCGGGTGGAACCGAAATCCATTTCATCCCTTTTGTCGAGGGATTCTCCACCACCGACATCATCGCCCGGATCATGTCCGCGGAGTCGTGCTGACCTTTTGAGCCGAAACCGCCCGGGAATATCCCCAATCCAACAATTGGCGGCAGAATTCGAAGCAGTCGGGGCGTTTCTGGAAGCCGGTTACGACGCCGATCAAGCGCCGCCCATCGCGCACACAGGAAAAAGCGAGGCAATGCCCCGCCGCGTTGGTATAACCCGTTTTCAGACCATCGGCACCGGGGCAGGTCGTCAACAGATGGTTGGTATTGTTGAAAGTAACCCCCGGCCGAAATGAAAAGCTCTTACTTGAGGTTAACTGAAGCACCAGCGGAAATTCCATGGCACGTTCGGCAATCAACGTAAGATCGTACACACTGCATACATTCATCAGGGTTTCCTGGTCCTTGCGGTAGATCGGCAGTCCGTTCGGATTGACGAAATTCGCGGTCGTTGCGCCGATCTCGTGCGCGGTACGGTTCATTTGCTCAATGAAATTGGCGGATTTACCGTCGCCGAAGTATTCGGCAAGCTGATAGGCGGCATCGTTGGCGCTGCGCAGCATCAGGGCGCCCAGCAGATCCCGGAGCGGCACTTTTTCGCCGGGGCGCAAGCCCGCCTTGACCGGGCCGACGCTGCAACTGTCCTGCGACACCGTTACCAGCGAATCGAGGTCCGGCTTGTCGGCCTTTTCCAGCATCAACATGACCTGATAGATCGTCAACAGTTTGGAAAGTGAAGCAATCGGGGTCGGCGTCCTGCTGTCTTTCTCCCAGAGCACCTGCCGTGTCCCGAGGTCCACCAGAATGCCGCAACGGGCCATCCGGCTCCCCGCCAGGCCGGGGATATTGCCGGATACCACAAAATCCTGACGGTAAGGCTGGCCGAAGCGCGGGTCTTTGCTGGGCACGCGGTATTTCGGCAGGCGCGGCGGTGGGAGCATATAAACGACCCGCGGCGGTGGTATTTTTTCGTTCGAATTTTTACCGCATCCGAACAGCAAAAACAGAAAAGCCGCGGCCAACAGAAACCGCATACATTTTATCATGAAATAAATTCTCCGGAAAATCATAATCTTAAAAAGATACATGTAATTCGAGCATAGTCAAGAAAAAATCCGGGAATTTTTTGGGACCCGCGGAAATAAAACCATTTTTGCAAAAAAGGCCCTTCCCCCGGCCCCTCTCTTTCCAAAAACTTTTACGTTCAGCGCATGGTCCCCCCGGGAATCGAAAAAAATCCTCCGCAAAAGTTGCAAAAGCTCATTTGTGCGTTATAATTAGTATTGACAGTTTTAGAAAAAAAGCCGCCGAAAAGGAGCGTTCACAGTGCGGATTGCCATCATCAGCGACATCCACAGCAACTGGGAAGCCTTGCAGGCCATTTACCGTGAGTTGAAAAAACGCGGTTTCGACCAACTGGCCTGCCTGGGAGATGTGGTCGGATATGGACCCGATCCCATCCCCTGCATCGATTTTCTGGCGGAACATGAAATCCTGTGCCTGAAGGGAAACC
>CALABZ010000324.1 GCA_937888615.1 uncultured Lentisphaeria bacterium
AAAACCAAAGCGGAATAGGCGCATTCAGTTTTTCGGACCAGTCATGCAGCAGTTTCATATAAACGCGGTTCCCGCCGGGATCACCGGCTATGCCGTTGGGTCCTGGCACTGTCAGGCGTACCCGAATATTCGGCGGCAGGTCAATTCCGGGAACCTGACTTTTGGGCGGATAGGCCAGAGTGGAGATGTACTTATCCGGATGCTTCTCCCGGATACGCCTGCCGGTTTCGGCTATGACCTTCCAGATGGAATCGGCAAGATTCGAATTCCGGCACCTTTCACACTGGCATTTGAATTTGTCATATTCATCAGAGGGATCGATCATGAATTCATCTTTGAGGATGCCAAAAGGATAGGGCCAGTATTTCTGGAAGGGGAGTCCCACGCTTTCCGGTGGTTTCCCGCTGAAGTAAGCATCGGCCAGGCGGAACCACATATCCGCCAACCCGGGATTGCTCCAGCAAAGCGCGCCGTGGCGGCCACCGCGTGATCCGTCCTTCTGCAACGCAAACCATTCCGGATGTTCCTGTCCAAACGCCTCATATAGCTTGAGGCGCATCACGGTATGATTGCCAAGCACCGGCCATTTGCCCGAGGATAGTCCGACCCTCATCCCCCATTTCAACAGTTCGTCCGAGAAATTCGCTCCATACACATTCCGGTCGGGATAACGGTCCTGGCGCATCAGGTACATATAGACCGTATGCCGCTGTTTGAAAGCCGGCTCATCGCGCAACTCAAAATCCGCAATCTTCAGCGTATCCGGTTCGGGCATAACCAACCCGATTTCACCCGGAGCGATCCAGGAAATTCCGCAAAATTCCTCCAGAAAACGGTACACCCCGAACAATGTCCCCTTGGAACCCGTATAAAAATACAGGCCAAAAGGAGTCCCATTCGCCTCGGTTGTATCATTGCCGCAGATATTGACACGATCATTCTTTACCTCAATGATAAAACCATCCGCTTTCAAACCCTCCACTTTCTTTGTCCCCAGGAAAATTCCTTTCTCCAACGATAGGTCATTCGAAATATTGAATTTCCCGCCAACGCGCCTTTCCAAATGCCATTTGAGTTCCTCCGCCGCATATTTCACTGAAGTCGGCGAATGGGGAGGGATAATTATATTCGTCTCCATACCGGGCTTCAAAGTAAAAGCGAGAATTGGCAGCGGAAAAAACAGCAGAGCAAGATATTTTTTCATGAATGAACTCTTTTGTACTCAATTCAATACGGAGGCCTGACGATAAGAATAAACTTTGTGTTCATTTCTAAGCTCACTTCCCGAAAGCGACTCCACATGCCCATCGAGAAAAAGGATATTTCCCCGACCGGAATGTACGACAAACGGAACCTTGTCATCATTCGTCTGCAACCATCGCCACCAGTAAAACGACGAACTGGAACCGACCGTAGCCGATTCGGTAAGCCGGAGAAACTTCGACGGTTGGGATAAATATTTTATGGAAAGCTTGGAGAAAGCCGGCATCCACATCGAAGTTGTAGAACCCGGAGCATTCGGACAATCAACCGACATGCCGTATGTATAGTTCAATTTGACATATTTGCTGTTGCCCCCGGCAGCAGATGACGGAACAAATTTCGTGCAGACATTGTCGCGCGTCACCTGGTAAACCGCACCAATTCCTCCGGGAAGATTATAGCCGCCATTAATATAGCCGCCGGCCAGCAACGGCCTGGCCCATCCCTCATTGCTGGTGCTGCCATAATCCTGCCAGGAAGCATAATTCGGAACAAAATCGTCACTGTCATTGATATAAGAGGTAAATATCAGACCCAATTGTTTGAGTTGATTCACGCAGGTCATCGAACGAGCCTTTTCCCGCGCTTGATTCAGTGCCGGCAGCAACATCGCCGCCAGGATGGCGATGATCGCTATCACGACAAGAAGCTCGATGAGTGTAAAAACTCCAGATCCTTTTTTCGTCATTTTGTTCATTCCTTCTGTGATATTTGGTTTTGTCAGAAATTTATACATCAGGCCGCGATTTTCGTATCAGCAGTTCACGTGTCGGTATTTTCCCTTTCAGCAATACTCGCCGCCATGCTGCGCGATCCATTTTTTCGTGTATTCAACGGTTTCGAGACCGATGTCGGCAATGCAGTTCGAGCAAAGCACCATCCCTTCCAATCTGCCGTCCATCAGGTACTTATAGTACACTTCGAGCTGGAATTTCATCTCATCCATGGTCAACGGCTTTGAGTCGCCGTAATTCCACATGTAACAGCCCGCGTAAATCGGTTTCTCACCGGTCATGGCACGGGTTTTGGCGTAGTTTTCTTCCCAATTCTTCAAGTCTTCGCCGCGCCAGGTCCATAGCGAAATGATATCGCATTCATCCAGGTATTCGCGGATCGGCATGCCGAGCTGATACGTATAGAGAACCATCCACAAATTCAGTTTGCGAAGCGGAAATTCATGAAGTTTTCGGCGGATATTGCGCAGACTCTGCAGCGAATGCCGCGCCACGGCGCCGCTGACGCCGAATCCCTCCACCGATTGGAAAAAATCGTCCAGCACCCCACCGGTTATGTTCGGATACATCTCCGCCTGGCGCAGTACCTCTTCCAGATCGCTCTGGTCGTTGCTGCTGTGGCGTTTGACGCCGCCCGCGCCGATCACCGACCAGACTACTTCCTTCAAACCAGCGATTTTCTCGCTTTCCGCGTCAAACGGCGGTTCCGGACCGATCCCCATCGCCACCCGGCAACAGCGGTCAACGCCGAAAAATTCACACCCTTCTTTGCTGTCCATCTTGTTTACACCCGGTAATTTATAAACTCCGCTGGCATGATGTCCGCCCGGATCTTGTCCCCATAGCCAAATACGATCACGCAATTTCATCTTCATATCATTTCCTTTTGGTTTATTTTTTTAGAATCGGCGGCAAAAAGCTCCGGTTCCAACAGAAATTTCTCTGCCGGAAGTTCTTCACCCTTGACCCGTCGCAAAAGCCTTTTGCAGCACCATTTCACAATTTCCGACTGATCATAAGTCAGCCTGATGGTGTTTTTGACCGGAAATAAATCCTTATAGCAGACAAGCGCATAGGTAAAATCGGACAGCGATTCGACAAACGGCGAGTACTTCCCGGAAATAATGGCGGTCGGAGGGTTACGCAACCGTGAAAAATATGGTATTACGTTTTTCAGGAAGACGGTAATATAATCCGCACCGTATTTTGCCAGAAGTTCCGATTCCGGCCTTCCGAGATAAAACAAATCATCGGAATACTCCTCCCCTAGCGCATCCTTGAAATATCCTTTGATCTCATCGACAAAATGCCGGTACTCATGAGATATTTCCGTTCCGATCCAGGCAATCCGGCGATGCCCCAGCGTACGCAGGTATTGCAGCAACATAGGATACCCTTTGGCATGGTCGCAATCGGCCACATCAATTCCCTCAATGGCGGGTATGGATGCGGAAACAAAAGGAATTTTTTCCCGCTCAAGTATTCGAAGAATCTCCAATCGTAATGCCGAATTGAAAAAAAGATACCCGTCGATGGGAAAATTCAAGATAAAACCGGGATTTTCCGCGAACAGTGCGTCATTGAACGAAATAAAAATGGTTTTCCAGCCATTCGGCACAGTAAGCTCGTTCAATTGCTGAAGTAAATTCCGGCCGTAGCTTTCGCTGGAACACCCGACCATTGCCAGAGTAAAGTATTTCTTTCTAGCCGGTTTAAGCCTGGCGGCCCGGGTGCCATGCCATTCAAACATTCCTTTGTCGGCAATAAGATGCATGGCTTTTATCACAGTCCGTTGATTAACGCCGAAATCAGCGGCCATTTTTGCCGTACCCGGAAGTTTGCTTCCCGGCGGCAGCGTTTTCACATATGATTCAAGCTTCTTGCTCAATTCTTTGTAAATGGGGGTAATCACTCAAATTTTCCTTACTGTTATGCTATAAAAATATAAACTGCTGCACATGGCTGTCAATAGGGGGATCACTAAAAGAAGAACAAATATTCCGAAATTCCTTAATCCCCGGAAAAAAGGAGTTATGCGGTTATCCCCGAAAGCTGGACCACTTGAATCCGTGTAAAAAGCCTTGTAAATTAACACAAAAACAAGGAGAGTTACACGATGAAAAAAAGTATCCTTATCTGCTTCGTGACCTGAAAATAACGCGTCCGAATCAGGTGTGGGCGACCGACATCACCTACACGGCGGTGTCGCGATGTCGGGTGTTCGTGAAACGCTCAACTACATGTATTTTCCCAGCGAGCACTGGACCAAGCTGCGGACCAACAACGCGCTTGAGCGGATCAATCGCGAAATCCGGCGGCGAACCCGGGTGGTCGGGTGCTTTCCGGATGGCAATGCCGCGCTGATGCTGGTCGGCGCCAGGCTGAGGCACATTACCGCCACCAAATGGGGTACCCGGCAATATATGGATATCAAGAAACTCTACGAAGAAGGAGGTGTTCAGTAGAAAAAGGCGGGACGCCTGCGCAACATTCGCCCCTGCTCCTTCGGAGCTCCCGGTCGGGTCGAATTTGCTCCGGCTACCCAGGCACCAACGTTAATCCGTAATCAATCGGATAAACAAATGTGCGCATAATTACGGACACTACCGTCAAAAAACCTTAATCAAAGAAAGCGCCCAGTGGGGCCATCTGGCATTTTCTAAGAACCGATAATAGATTGGTACCAGTATATGAAAAATCCGCGAAAGCAAATTTGAAACAATGGAATATCCGGGCTGAGTACTTGAAGAATTTCCGAATGGTGCTATCTTAATAAGATCATGTCATGAAGGAAAGCAAAAAATATGGAACGAAAATCCATCCGCAACTTTTCAGAATCAAATCCGTTCGGCGGCGTTCGGCGGCCTCGGATGTTATTCTGTGCTTTCGGCTTGGCAATTCTGGGGTTTGCATTGTTTTGGCTGTTCCTGAACTGGAATGGAAATCCTTCGGATATCGGGAACAGCCGTCACGTGCCGGGTCCCAATGCTCCGATTCGTGCCATGAATGTTTCCTGGGTTCAGGAACACCAGCCGGAAACCGACCTTCCCAATGCCATCCGCAGTAATATTTCCCAGCTCCTGACACAGTTGTTCTCCGCACAGAATGGGCAGCAGCGTTCTTCCGTCCATAAATTGGCGATAACGGCATTGTTCCGGCTTTGGCTCCTGGCCTTGCTGACCTGCATGGGCGTCCGTTCATATGTCCGTATCGCGGAGACAGGAACATTCTGTTTCCAAACCCTTCTGAAAAATGCTCTCCCGGTCCGGGCGGGCCCGCACTGCTAAGACTCTTTCTGTATCCGTTTTTATAAAAAGACGGGTGAATTCTGTTCTTTCCCTGTTTTGAGGCACAGGGCAACTGTGCACATTGCGGGGAAATTGCACCCTGATCATTTCGGCGCGTCCCCTTCGGGGTTCCCGCGTCTAATCGAGAGTCTATTTCCCATGAAATCCCACTTGAAACTTAGGATCTTTATTGTCATTAGTGTTATTGCGGTGTTCACCGCCGCAATCTACCCTTTGTCCCCGCCTGATTTTTACCAGACATTTCGCAAGAATCTGAAAGACGGCAAGAATGAGCAGGCGGAAACGCTTATTGCCGCCGCCCGGCAGATACAGCAGGAGCGCCCCGACCTGTATCCGGCCGCCGCCCTCCTGGAAACCGCGGACGCCCAGGGGACGGAACTGCGGGAGCTGACCGATTTCAGGCAAGCGGCCGACAACAGCGAAGTCATCAGTCTCCTGCGCAAGAAAGCCTCGAGCTCTATCCGGCTGGGGCTTGACCTCAATGGAGGGGTTGAGTTCGTTCTCCGGCTGAACCCTGATTATGCCGCACTTGAAAGTGACGGCCTCAGCCGCGCCGATGCAGAGAAGAAACTGAGCGGCAATTTCGACCAATATCGTGACCTGGCCATGGAGGCTTTGCGCAAACGACTGGAGACGCAGAACATTTTTGAAACTGAAATAACTCCGTTCTCCTCATATGGACTTTCCTTGAAAGCTCCGCTGGTATCCAAAGACGAAAAAAATAAACTTCAGCGGTTGATCCAGATGAGCAACAAACTTGAATTCCGCCTGGTTCACCCGGACAGCGAGGAAATGCTTCGGAACAGCGCTCTGATTCCGCTTGGTTACGAAGTCATGCGCGAAGTCACCAAACGCGGGGAAGAAGCTCCGGCTTATGTCGTGGCCCGGCGTCCGGAAATGACCGGAAGCGCAATCGAACAGGCA
Source organism: uncultured Lentisphaeria bacterium (assembly GCA_937888615.1). GTDB lineage: Bacteria > Verrucomicrobiota > Lentisphaeria > Victivallales > Victivallaceae > UBA5239. Next base: position 6,230 of record CALABZ010000324.1, read on the forward strand.
TTTGTATCTCAAAACCAGTATGGAATACTGGCAATCGCCCTGCGCTTCAATACGGTGGGCGCCGAACAATTCGGCGAGGTTACGGCTCGGAATATTCACCGACAACTGGCGATTATTCTCGACGGCAGGCTGTACTGTGCTCCGGTCATTCAATCGGCCATTACCGGCGGACAGGCTGAAATCACCGGAAAATTTTCTTCAGAGGAAGCACAGGAAATCGCCGATGCCCTGACCAGCGGGAGTTTTCCGTTCAAAATCGATGTCGAAGCGGTTTACGACACAGCCCCCACCCTTGGCGCAGATAATGTCCGCAACGGGATACGAACCGGGTTGCTGGCACTGTTCATGCTGGCGCTGTTCATGATCGTTTATTACCGCAAGGCGGGGGTGATTGCGGTCATTGCGCTTGCGGTGAATGTGATCCTGATTCTCGGGGCCATGGCGACTTTCGGGGCTACCCTGACCATGCCGGGCATTGCCGGAATCATTCTGACACTTGGGATGGCGGTAGATGCAAATGTATTGGTTTTCGAGCGAATGCGCGAAGAAAAAGATGCCGGAAAATCCGCGCCGACGGTGGTTGAACTCGGCTTTCGCAGGGCTTATTCCTCGGTACTTGACGGCAACCTGACCACGCTGGTGGTGGCATTGATCCTGATGTATTTCGGGACCGGTGCGGTTAAAGGTTTTGCGGTCAGCCTTTCCATCGGCATTCTCTGCAGTCTGTTCACCGCTTTGTTCATGAGCCGGGTGCTCTTCGATCTCCTGCTTTATTGGAAACCGCAGACCAAATTCACCATGCTGCGTTTTTTCTCCAGGCCAATGATTCCGTTCATCCGTCAATCCCGATTAGCCATGCTGGTGTCGGGCGGATTGATTTTTCTCAGTTTCGCGGCGTTTTTCTGGCAGGGACGCGATATGCTGGGAGTGGATTTTACCGGAGGAACGCTCCTGAGTTATGCCTATGAAAAAAGCGTCCCGGTGGCCGAAATCGAAGATACCCTTGCAGGGAATGGGTTCCCCGGCAAGGTTTCATACAAGACGAACTCCTCAAGCGCCGACAACAAAAAACTGGAAATCCTTCTCCGTGAAGGTACGGAAAAGCAGGCTTCGATCGGTGCGGGAAGCATAACCGAACACGTGAAAAATATTCTCAAACAGGCATATCCCGAACTCAAGCCCGCCGACGGTCAAAGTATCATCATCGGCGGAATGGTCGGCAAGGAGATGGCCCGGAATGCCATATTGTCGATTCTGCTGGCTTTTGCCGGAATGATCGTTTACGTGGCATTGCGTTATGAATTCAATTACGCAGTGGCGGGAATCCTGGCATTGGTACATGATGTGGTCATCGCGCTCGGGATTTTCGTGCTGATGGGATACGAAATGTCCTTGCCGATCGTTGCCGGGCTGTTGACGATTATCGGATATTCCATCAACGACACGATCGTGATTTTTGACCGCATACGCGAAGAATTGAAACTACATCCCGAATATTCTTTCATCGATATCGTCAACAAAAGCCTCAACAGTACCCTGAGCCGGACCATTCTGACCAGCCTGACCACTTTTCTGGTGGTTGCGGTCATGTTTTTCTTTGGGGGTATCGCCATCAATGGCTTCATGCTGATTATCGGGCTCGGCATCATCGTCGGCAGTTATTCCTCGCTGTACATCGCTTCGCCGCTCGTCGTCGGGGGGTATAACTTCAAACAGAAAAAATCTCTCCGGAAACCGAAAAAAACACATTAAGGAGTATTGTCCCATGAGTAACTGGGAACTATTGATGGCGGGGATCAAATTGTTGATCTTCGGAATGGGAATGGTGTATGTCTTTCTGATACTCATGATTCTCGTCATGAAAATGCTGAAAAAAACAATGGGGCCAGGTACGGGCGTTCTCCTGCCTGAAACGCGGCCGGTTCAGTCTCCCAAAGAAATCGGTCCTGATCTCGGCATAGTCGCAGCGGCGGTGACGGCGGTACATGCCGCCCGGAACGGCCATCCGGCAAGCAATCCGGCAGCAGCCAAACAAACCACGGCTTCACCGCAAACACCCACGGTGGAAACCGTGGTGATGTCGCCACTGCCCGGGACCATCATCAGGCTCACGGTACAGCCTGGAACGGCTGTTGCAACCGGTCAGACAGTCATGATTCTGGAGGCACTGAAAATGGAAACGGAAATCAAAGCGGAGCGCCCCGGCGTAATTCGTTCGTTCAAGGTCGCCGCCGGACAGGTTGTGGCGATGGGTGAGCCGCTTTTTGGCATGGAGGAAAAATAAAATGTTTCATAAGATATTGATGTTTTTGGCGATTGCCGCGACGGTTCTTTTGACGGGAAGCCTCGGAGCGGCGGAGAACTTCGCGAGTCTTCCGCAAGGAGCCGAACGGCTGGAGAAACAAAGCGACGAACTTTTCGGCTGGTACACGAAAGACGGCACGAATTATCTGGTTTACGAATGGGATAAACCGGCCGTCGTCTACAATCTTTCCGTCGCTCCCAACCAAAGAGTTCTGCCGGGTCGCGAAATGATGATCGTGAAACCGGAAGGACGCAGCAAGGGTAAAGTGAAGTCCGGACTCAGTCTGCATGTCGATACCCTCAATCCCGCTTTGCGCAATGCCGCAATCCTGGAGAAAGGGTTTCTGATCGGGTGCTTCACCCCGACCGCGATCACGCATGATTCGGTAAATGATGCGGAATCGTTTTCCGGGAAAATGCCCGGCTGGAGCGACGGATTGACCGGTTTGTGGCATAGTACCGGCATTTACGATATCCTCCGGCAGGGGACGGCAAGTTTAGGCAATACCTGGATTCTCGGCTTCGGCCGTGTACTGATGATCTGTGTTGCGCTGATACTCATTTACCTGGCGATTAAAAAAGAATTCGAACCGCTGCTGCTGCTTCCGATCGGATTCGGCGCTCTCCTGGCGAACATTCCGCTTGCCGGTATTTCCGGACCGGACGGACTGCAGGGGCTCGTTTACGTGGTCGGCATCGAATCCGGCGTATTTCCGTTGCTGATTTTCCTCGGCGTGGGTGCAATGACGGATTTCGGCCCGCTGATCGCCAACCCGAAAACTTCTCTGCTGGGCGGCGCCGCCCAACTTGGAATCTTCACCGCCCTGATCGGCGCTTTGCTTTTGACGATGGCGATTCCACAGATCGGATTTGACATCAAGGATGCCGCCAGCATCGGCATCATCGGCGGAGCGGACGGCCCGACTTCGATTTACCTGACCACCAAGCTTTCGCCCAAACTGCTCGGCGCGGTGGCTGTAGCGGCTTACAGTTATATGGCGCTGGTCCCGATCATCCAGCCGCCAATCATGCGCCTGTTGACGACGGAAGCAGAACGCAAAATCCGCATGACCCAGCTTCGCGAGGTCAGCAAACGGGAAAAAATCTGTTTTCCGATCGTGATCACCCTGCTTTGCGCCCTGCTGCTGCCGGATGCCGCACCGCTGATCGGCATGTTGATGTTCGGCAACCTGATGCGCGAGTGCGGCGTGGTCGAACGCCTGAATCAGACCGCCCAGCACGCCCTGATCAACATCGTAACCATTTTTCTCGGGATCGCGGTCGGCTCGAAGCTGGAGGCGGTGCAATTCCTTTCGCTGCAAACCCTCGGCATCCTGCTGCTCGGCGCAATCGCGTTCGGCATCGGCACTGCCGGCGGAGTATGGGGAGCCAAAATCATGAACTGCTTCTGTCGCGACAAGATCAACCCGTTGATCGGGTCCGCAGGCGTTTCCGCGGTTCCGATGGCGGCACGCGTATCCAACAAACTCGGGCTTGAGAGCGATCCACACAACTATCTTCTGATGCATGCGATGGGACCGAACGTGTCCGGAGTCATCGGCTCCGCCGTGGCCGCCGGGGTCCTGCTCAGCATGCTCAGTAAATTATAAAATTTAAAACGGAGAATTCAATGAAAGATAACCCCTTCGGGTTGACACCGACACAAGTGGAGGAAAACCGGACCCGCCATGGACGGAATGTCCTGGAGCCGCCGCCCCATAAATCCGTCTGGAAACTGGCCGCCGAGAAATTCTGCGAGCCGCTGATCCTGATCCTGGCGCTTGCCGCGTTGATCTCCATGCTGACCGGCGGTTTTGTCGAGGGGACCGGCATTCTGATTGCCGTTCTGCTTTCGGCGGGCATCGGATTTTTCAGCGAATACCGCGCGGGCCGGGCGTTCGATATTCTGAACCGGACCGACGATGAAGTTCCATTCAAAGTTTGCCGAAACGGTGTATTGATTTCCTCTCCACGGGCGGAAATCGTCACCGGCGATATCGTTCGAGTCGAGGCCGGCGAGGAAATCCCGGCGGATGCCCGCGTGCTTGAAAGT
>CALABZ010000325.1 GCA_937888615.1 uncultured Lentisphaeria bacterium
CACCCAAGTGATCCATCATTCCGGCAAGGGGCCGAATCAGGCACGGCAGGAGGGGCCGCATCCGCATTTTTGCGGGTTGACTCCGGACGGACGCTATCTTTGCGTCATTGACCTCGGAATCGACGCCATTATGGTCTACCCGCTGGACCCGGAAAAAGGACTCTGCGCCGAAGGCGTCATTCGGAATCCGGTGATGCCCGCCGGTTCCGGGCCGCGCCATCTGGTGTTTGACCGTTCCGGCCGCATCGCCTATCTGCTGAACGAACTTGGCAATACTGTGATGTCTTTCCGTTATGAAGACGGCCGTTTCACGCATTTGGCGACTCAGCATATCCTGCCGCCTTTGACCAATGTGGAAACCAAAGCGGCGGCGGTTCGTTTGAGCGAGGATGAAAAATATCTGTTCGCCACCAACCGTGGCTTCGACACCATCGCCGTCTGCAAGCTGGACGGGCAGGGCGGCATGGCGTGGCACGATCTGTTGCTGTGCGGCGGCAGTAGTCCGCGCGACATCAATTTCCTGCCGGGATATCAGATGTTTGCCGCCGCCAATGAATTTTCCGATCAACTGATCTTTTTCAACTATGATGCGGAAAAAGGCAAACTGACGCCGAACGGATTGATCTACAAGTTGCCGCGCCCCCTGTGCGTGATGTGGCAGTGATAAATTTTATTTGTGACGCCCGATCAGGGCGTCGAGTTTCACCAGATCATTTTCCCGCAGTTCCAGCGGATTGCCGGGAGCGCCGAGGATATTCAAATTGACCTGGGCGCAGGCTTCCATTACCTCGAGACGGTCGAATGCCTCCAGGAGACTGGTTCCGAGCGCCAGCGCGCCGTGATTGCGCATCAGCATGCAGTTGGCGCCGCGCCCGGCGGTTTCACCGGCTTCGCGGGCAAGGGCCTCGCTTCCGATGCAATGATAACCGACCATGGCGATGTCGCCCAATATCACATAGGATTCCGCCAGCAGCCGGATATTCAGCGCGGTGGCGGTGGCGGCATAACTGCTGGCCGCCGCCGGATGGGCGTGAACGATGGCTTTCACATCGGGTCGGGCGGTGTAGATTTCCAGGTGCATCCGGTTTTCGATGGAAGGCTTGAAGCTGGACCCGATCATTTCGCCATGCAAGTCGACTACTCCGATGTCGTCGGCGCAGAGCCGTCCCTTATCGGTGCCGGACGGCGTGATCAGAACATAATCTCCGAGCCGCGCCGAAATATTGCCGCCGCTGGTCGTGGTCAGTTTCTGCTGATACAGCCGCCTCATGAAATAGGCGATTTCTTCCTTGAGCTTATGCATCCAATTTCTTTTTCAGGAGTTCGAGACACATCTGCGGGTTGGCTTTGCCTTTGGAGAGCTTCATGGTTTGTCCGACCAGGAACTGAATGACTTTCGGATTGCCGGATTGGTACTGTTCCACCTGGGACGGATTCTGTTCGATCACCTGATTGACGAATCCTTCGATCGCGCCGCTGTCGCTGACCTGAATCAGGCCTTTTTCTTCGACTACGGTTTTGGCGTTTTTGCCGGAGGTGAACATTTCGGCGAAAACGACTTTGCCGATTTTGCCGTTGATGGTGCCGGCTTCGATCATGGTCACCAGGGCGGCCAGTTCCTTTGGCGTAACCGGGCATTCTTCGATGGTGGTGCCGGCTGCGGAAAGTTCACGCAGCAGTTCGGTCTGAATCCAGTTGGAAAGCGTCTTCTGGGTTTTTACCAGTTTCGCCGCCTGGTTGAAATAATCCGCCAGCGCTTTTTCCTGGGTGAGAACCTGGGCATCGTATTCGGTCAGCCCGTATTCGCGGACGAAACGTTCGCGCATCTGGTCGGGCAGTTCAGGCAGGGCACTGCGGATTTCTTCGATATAGGCATCGGTCAGGTAAATCGGCATGAGGTCGGGCTCGGGGAAATAACGATAGTCGTCCACCGTTTCCTTGTTGCGCATGGAATAGGACTCGCCGGTGTCGTCGTTCCAGCCGCGGGTTTCCTGGACGATGGTGCCGCCGGCTTCGATTTCCTTGACCTGTCGCCAGATTTCGTATTCGACGGCGCGGTGGGCGGCACGGATGCTGTTGAGGTTTTTGATTTCGGCTTTGGTGCCGAATTTACTGGTGCCGACCGGACGGACGGAAACGTTGACGTCGCAACGCATCTGGCCTTTTTCCTGGTCGCAGTCGCTGATGTCACCGTACTGGAGAATCTGTTTGAGGTTGGTCAAATAGCAGTAAACTTCATCGGCACTCCGAAGGTCGGGTTCGGTCACGATTTCCATCAACGGGAGACTGCAACGGTTGAAGTCGACGGTGGTGGCGTTGCCTTTGTGGCTGAGCTTGGCCACGTCTTCTTCGAGGTGGATGCGGTTCAGCCGGACTTCACGCTCCGGGATGTCCGAGCCGGAAAATCCTTTGCCGCCGATCCGAACGCGTCCGCCGAGGCAGAGCGGCTGGTCGAGCTGGGAGAGCTGAAAACTTTTGGCCATATCGGCATAAAAATAGTTTTTGCGGTCGAATTTGCTGTAAGGGGCGATTTCGCAGTTCAATAACATGCCGGCTTCCACGGTTTTGCGGATCGCCAGTTTATTGGGAACCGGCAGTGCGCCGGGAAATCCCATGCAGATCGGGCAGACCAGCGTATTGGGCGGTTCGCCGTATTTGTTGGGGCATGAGCAGAACATTTTACTTCCGGTTTTGACCTGGACATGGGTTTCCAGACCGATAACAGCTTCATATGCAGGCATTATTCCAAATCCTTGTTAAAATTATTCATCCGATAATTTACTACCGAATTGATGATTTTCCAGTATCGGGCCGAATTTATTCGCAAAAACGTTATGCGGGTGTTCGCCCGGGTTACTCCGAACGGAGCACTTCGATAACATTTTGGTTGGCCGCTTTCCAGGCCGGATAGGTACCGAAAATGATTCCGACGAAGCTGGAGATCAGCAGAGACAGCACGATGCTCCATAAACTGCAATGAGTCGGCATTTCGGTGTAAAATGTGATGGTGGAGGATATCCCGAGCCCTACTCCGATCCCGATCAACCCTCCCATGGTGGTCAGGAAGACGGTTTCGATCAGAAACTGACCGAGGATGTCGCCTTTCAGTGCGCCGAGGGCGCGGCGCGTACCGATTTCCTTGCGGCGCTCGAATACGCTGGCGAGCATGATGTTCATGATGCCGATCCCACCGACGATCAGCGAGATGCCTGCGATCGAGGCCATGACGATGGTAAAGATATTCTGCGTCTGTTCCTGCTGGAGCAGCAGGTCGTAGGGGACGATGATGCCCCAGTCCTTAACTTTCTTGTGCATTTTACTCAGGTAGGCGGTGATGCGCTTGGAGGTGTCGTCGATGTGCATGGTATCGTGGACTTTGACGATGAAGATGTCATAATCGACGATCTGAACCTTGTACTGCCCCCCATCGCGGATGCTCGCGTAATTGGAAAACAGGGTGTTGGAAGTGCCTTCGGGGATGATGATCAGTTCGTTCGGGCTGCCGAGTTCGGGATATTGAGTGCCGAGGCGATTGTCGAGAAGGCCGACGATGCGGAAATACTGGTTTTCAATCCGGAGAACCCGTCCGATGATGTTCGTTTCGCCCAGATTGAAAAGACGTCGCTTCGCTGCGCTGCCGATGACGCAGACCATCAATTGACTGTCGGAGTCGGCCTGGGTAAGCCAGCGTCCTTTGTTTATGAAGGAGCCGGACTCCTTGAGGAAAGACGGTGCCGTACTGACCAGTTTGGCGTCAAGCCGGATCAGGTCTTTGGCGACTTTTTGCCGGGAATCGCGGAGCGGGGTAATGGTTTCGACGTTGTCCATTTTGGCGATATGCTTGAAGTCGATCCGGGTGAGCCCGAAGGTTTCCACACTGCTGATATTCGAAGAACCCTCGCTGGTGCCGGTGACCGGCGGCTTCTGCGTGTAGAGAATGATTTTGTCGATCCCCATCGCCTGAATCTGAGCCAGGGCCTGAAGGCGGGCTCCTTCGGAGATGCCGAGCATGGCGATCACGCTGCCCACCCCGAAGATCACCCCGAGCGAAGTCAGCAGCGAACGGGTTTTGTGCAGCAGCAGGTTGTGAAAAGAGAGTCTGAAAAGGTCTGTTACCAGCACGATGTCACCTCCCGGTCCGTGGTGGCGGCGCATCCTGATTGAAGACGATCGGATTGCCGTCGTTATCGACCACCTGGCCGTCGCGGAGTCGGATTACCCGGTGGAATGTGTCTTCCAGTGCCGGGTTGTGCGTGACCATGACGATTGTCATATTTGAATCACAGTTCAATTCGTGAAAGAACTCCATTACCTGGTTGCTGGTTTTCTCGTCGAGGTTCCCCGTCGGTTCGTCGGCCAGCAGGAATGATGGGGAATTGCTGAGCGCGCGCGCCACGGCGATGCGCTGGCATTCTCCCCCGGACAGTTCATTCGGACGGTGCTTGAGCCGGTGTCCCAGACGGACGCGTTCACCGAGCTGGCGGGCGCGTTCGCGGCGTTCTTGCACCGCGTTCTGCCACCAGGCCTGCCAGGCAT
>CALABZ010000326.1 GCA_937888615.1 uncultured Lentisphaeria bacterium
TGATATATTAAATAATTGGATAACATAAAGGTAAATCAAATTATGGAAAAGACATCTAAACGCAAGTTCGTAGTTCCTGAACTATTATCCGTATCGGCCACCTCGTTACATGCCGCATGCAACGGCTCTGGCAGCGGGGATGTTGATATCTGCCATGCCGACGGTATCTCCGCCAACGCCCCCTGCTTCGAGTCTGGCAATAGCCCCACCGGAACTTGCGCGAGTAATGGCAACTCGGCGGGCTAAAACAACCGCAAGGAAAAATCGCCCATCCTGAAAGTCGTTTCATGAAATGCTCAAAGTTGGATAACATTAGGGTAAAGAAAATTATGGGAAAGACATCTAAACGTAAGTTCGTAGTTCCCTAACTATTATCCGTATTGGCCAGACCTGACGGTACACAGTTAAATGCTTTATGCGACCAATCAGGCAGCAGTGATGAGCATTGCCAGGACTTCGGCAGCAACGCTGGCATGTGCCAGAATTCCGGCAATAACGCCACCGCTTTCTGCGATGGTGAAGGCTCGGGGTTTTAAAACAACCGCATTACGAACCAACAACAAACCATCAAGGCGAATGTCCTCAAAAAAACAAAGGAAAATTACCCGTTCTGGAAGCTGTTTTACGAAACATTCAACATTGGATAACATGGAGAGAATCAAATTATAGAAAAGAAATCTAAACGCAAATTCGTAGCTCCTGAACTATTGTCCGTATCGGCCAGACCTGACGGCACGCCGTTGCATGCCGAATGTTATATGTCTGGCAGCGGTGATGCTGGTCTCTGCGTCAGCGATGGCACCTCCGCGGGCAACTGTCAAACAAATGGCCCAAGTGCTGAGGGCCTCTGTGTCGCCCTAGGCTTATCTCCAGGATTCTAATCGATCCAATGATGCTTACCTCAAACAATATCCAGCCATATTCGAATATTGCAGTTAAAAAATGAGAAAGTGGTTCGTCATGTTCCGGACAAAATCTCAACTTTGAAATAAACAAATTACCCTGATTTGAAAAACAAAAGAGTCATGCTATGTTAGCGTAAAGTTAGTAGTAATGTGCAAGGTAATACACATAAACGCAAGCGACAATGTATTCTTGAAAAACCCCAGAAAGGATATGGCGAATGAAAAATGCAGTAGCGAACCCGGAAGTCGTGTATCGTGAGGATTTTGATGATTGGGCATTGTTGTTTGACGCGGACACGGCGGAAACTTACGGGCTTAATGAAGTAAGCTCCTTCATCTGGAAGAAACTTGACGGCAATACTTCCGTTGAAGACCTCATAAACCAAATCAATGAAGAGTTCGCTGAAGTGCCGGAAAACACGCGGGAACTGGTTCAGAAATTCCTCGATTCCCTGGCGGGAAAAGGGTTGATCGGCTACAAAGAGCTGGCATAAAATGGAAGCGATGAAAACACCGAAAACGGTGGATCTGAATATCACAACACAATGTAATTTGCGCTGTTCGTATTGTTCGCATTTCACCAGTGCCGGTGACACTGAAACGGACTTGCCGCTGGAAGAGTGGCTCAAGTTCCTTCAAGAACTGCATGAGTGCGCCGTATTCGATGTCTGTCTCTCCGGCGGTGAACCGCTTTTCCGAAAAGACTTTGCTCAAATCGTCGAGGGCGTGGTCAAAAACCACATGCGTTTTTCGGTGCTGAGCAACGGCACGTTACTCACCGAGGAACTGGCCCAATTCCTGAAATCAACCGGACGCTGCAACAGTTTTCAGATTTCCATCGACGGCCCCGGCCCGGAGTCTCATGACGCGTGCCGCGGCCAGGGAAACTTTGAAAAGGCGCTCCGGGGTTTGAAAATTCTGCGCAAATACAAGCTCCCGGCAACCGTCCGGGTCACCATCCACAAGCACAATGTCAGGCAGTTGGACGAAGTCGCGCGGCTCCTGCTCGAAGAAGTCGGGCTGCCCTCGTTTTCGACCAATTCCGCCTCCCACCTGGGGTTGTGCATCCAGAACGAGGCGGACGTACAGCTCGATATCGACGAGTATAGCTATGCGATGGCGAAACTACTGGAACTGGATAAAAAGTACAATGGCCGCATCGGCGCCACCGCCGGACCTCTCTCCAGTGTCAAGTATTACATGGAGATGGAGCGATCCATCAAAAACGGCGTGAAATCACATGACGGCTGCGGCAAACTCACCAGTTGCGGGGGCGTGTTCAGCAAGATGGCGGTGATCGCCGACGGCACGATGGTGCCATGCAGTCAAATGCCTCACGTACAGCTTGGTAAAATTAATGTCGACAGTTTGAAAGAAGTCTGGCAGGATCATCCGGAATTGAAACGCTTGCGCGAACGGCGCGAGATGCCTTTGGAAAGTTTTGAACACTGCAAAGGATGTCGTTATATTCCCTACTGCCGGGGAGGCTGCCCGGCGCTCGCCTATAATTTAACGGGTCAGGAAAATGTCCCGTCGCCGGACGCATGTTACCGGGTATTTCAAGAAGCAGGCGGCAAATTGCCTATGCAATAAAGGATATGGAAAAAAGAATGACTAAAGAAAACGAAGCACCGACCAGACCGCCTGTACCGGAGTGCGGCTACTATTTGAACAGCCTCTATTTTTACGTAACCGAGGGTTGCAACCTGCGTTGCAGTCACTGCTGGATCAATCCGCCGCACGAAACAGGGAACAAAGCCGGGAAATTCCCCTATGTTGATCTGGAACTTTTCAAGGATATTGTCTATCAGGCAATGGAACTTGGTTGCCGCAGTGTGAAGCTTACCGGCGGAGAGCCGCTCATCCACCCCCAGATTTTCGAACTGCTCGACTTTATCAAGTCGGAAAAGCTGAATTTGACCATTGAGACCAACGGCACGGTATGTACTCCGGAACTGGTTCGAAAAATCCGGCAGTGCAACGCGACGGTTTCCACCAGCCTGGACGGTCCCGACGCCGCGACTCACGAGAGGGTCAGGGGCGTAAAGGGTTGCTTTGACGCCACCATTCAGGGGTTGCGCTATCTGGTGGCGGCGGATTTGAACCCGCAGATCATCATGGCGGTGATGCGCCATAATCGGGACAAGATGGAGGCGCTTGTTCGACTGGCGGAAAAAGAACACGCGGGCTCCGTGAAATTCACCTTCGTCACTTCCACCGGCAGAGAAAACGATATTGCCAAAGATAAGGAAAAAACGCTCTACCTCGAAGAGATTATCGAAACCGGCAAGTGGATCGAAAAAGAGTTGATTCCGAACTCGAAGATCCCTATCGTCTATTCTCACCCGATGGCGTTCAAGCCGATCAACAAGGCCATATCCAGGGGCAGCGGCAGTTGCGGCGTTTTCGGAGTCATGGGGATTCTCGGCAGCGGCAAATACGCTCTCTGCGGCATTGGACAGACAATCTCGGAACTGGTGTTTGCCGACGCGAAAAAAGAGCGGCTGGCCGATGTCTGGAACCACCATCCGTTGCTGAACGAGATCAGAGAAGGGTTGCCGAAGGATTTGAAAGGAATATGCGCGGCCTGTATGTATCGGAAAAAATGCCTGGGCTCCTGTATCGCCATGAACTACAATCACTACCGTGACCTGATGGCGCCGAATTTTTTCTGCCATGAAGCCTACCAAAAAGGCTTATTTCCAGAGAAATATCTGATCCCGGGGCAAAAAATTGAATATTGAAGAACAAATAAGAGATAAAACTATGCCATCTAAGGATGATTTGATAAAAGAAGGAGAGTTTGATTATATCGCTTTCCTCAAACTCTGCTGGCGATACAAATGGCTTATTCTTATTATAGTCGTTTT
>CALABZ010000327.1 GCA_937888615.1 uncultured Lentisphaeria bacterium
GCTTTTTTTATTTACCGGATTCGGCAGGGACAGCAGTCAGGATTAGAACGGGAATTCCATTTGTTCCCATTCCGGGGACGGCGCGACCGGAAAATTGGAGGAGGTCACACCGAGCAGGCGGACCTTGCGCACGCCGGCATCGGTTTTCTGACGCAGCAGACGTTCGGCAACCATGGCGATCGTTTCACCATTGTCGGTATTTTTTGGCAACGTCAGACTGCGGGTGATGGTTTCGAAGTCGTCGTAACGCAATTTCAGCGTGATGGTTTTTCCCGCTAATTTGTGTCTTTTCAGCAATTTCTCCACGCGAAAAGCAAGCTGGCGAACCTCGTTGGCGATTTCATTCAGATCCTGAAGATCATGCTCGTAGGTGTTTTCACGTCCCAGTGACTTGCGGACCCAGTCCACCTCCAGTTCGCGCGAATCGTGCCCGCGGACGATATTATAATAATAACCGCCGCTTTTGCCGAGCAGTTTCACCAGAGCTTCCAGTGACAGTTTTTTCAACTCGGCGCCGGTGTAAATGCCGTATTTTTCCAGCTTACCGGCGGTTACTTTGCCGATGCCGTAATATTTGCGGATCGGCAATTTTTCGAGAACCTCCAGCGCCTCCTCCGGAGGGATCACCGTCAAGCCGTCCGGCTTCTGCATGTCGGAGGCGATTTTTGCGAGAAACAGGTTGTAGGAGACTCCGGCGGAAGCCGTCAGCGCGGTTTCTTCAAAAATGCGCCGTTTGAGCATGGCGGCAACCCAGGTGGCGGAGGGACAGCCGATTTTATTTTCGGTAACATCCAGGTAAGCTTCATCAATGGAGAGCGGTTCGATCCGGTCGGTGAACTCATGCATGACCTGCCGGATCTGCCTGGAAACTTCCGAGTAAACTTCCATGCGGCAATGAATAAAGATGCCGTGCGGGCACAGACGCACCGCCTGACTGGCGGGCATGGCGGAATGAACCCCGAACTTGCGGGCTTCGTAGGAACAAGTACTCACCACGCCGCGTTTGTCCGGGTCGCCGCCCACAATCACCGGCTTACCGCGAAGTTCGGGGCGGTCGCGCTGTTCAACCGAGGCGAAAAAAGCATCCATGTCAACATGAATGTATTTTTTCAACGGTTCAGTCAGTTTGTACCTTTGTCTGTGCTGGTGCTGGTGCTTGCGCTTGTGCTTGTGCTTGCGGCGCTTCCGCCGCGAAAGAGATTGTTTTCAGGAATTCAAGGATATTGTCGTCCGCGATCTTGCGCTGGGCTTCACGAATTTTGAGGCAGAGGGCTTCTTTCTGCTTGATTTCATCCCGGCAGGCCTTGAGGTCCTCTTCAGAGCCGGTATCTTCCTTGTCGGACTTGTCGGATGATTTATCCTTTTCCCGGCCGACTTTTGCGGCCAACTCTTTTTCTTTCTTCTCAAGCTGTTTAACGGCTTTGCTCTGACAGTTCAAAAGGAAGTCCAGGTTTTCCCGGACGGCATTGCGGAGGGGGGCATAAGAATTTTTCGCCCCCGGCGTAACCGACTTGGCGGCGGCGATCACGAGATCGGTCCGGCGTTTCAGGTCGCGCTCGGCTTTGGCGGAGAAGTCATTCAATTTCTTGTTCAGCCGGTCGATTTTCTTCTGATTCGACTTGCCGGATTTCTTGCCGAGATCCTCAAGTTCACGGTTAATCTTTTCAATGTCGGGTCCGAACATGATTTTCTGGTAATCGTCGATACTCAAAATCTGTGAGAATGCGTCATTGAACCGCTGCGCCACGTCGTCGACGCCGCCGGCATGGATACTGACGGTGAACAAGGCCAGGAACATCAGAAAATACGTCTTCATAATACACATTTCTCCTTTAATCCGTCTGGCGGGCCGCTTGCCTTAAAATCAGTGCGATGACCGAATTCCGGTTGGACCGTACCAGATTGAGTTCCGCCTTTTTTTTCCGGCAGGCCTCTTCCTGTTTTTCAATCGTTTTCTCTACAGCCTCGCGTTCGCTGGGCTCCATCGTAGCTTTTGCATTGGTGAATTTGATCTTCCTTGCCCGCAGGGACGATTCCCGATGCGCCAGGGCAATCAAACCCATCCTCATACCGAAATCAAAATTATCCTCGGCCGTGCGCCGCAACGTATTGAGCGACGTGGCCCCACCGCCCGATTGACAACTCAACATAGCACGGTCAAACGCCTTGCGCCGTTCCTGAATCTCCGCGCGGGCGCGTTCCTGCAACTTCTTCAGCTCGGGACCCCGTTCCTTCTTCGGCAATGCCGCCACCACTTCCCATTCGGGCATGAACTGGGTCTGGACGTATTCGTTCACGTCGTACTGAGCCCGTGCCAGACTCTGGTAACGGGCTACAGTCCGGCGGTTCTGAGCCACCTGACGAATCGTCTCGACCTTTTCCGGGTCCAGCGGCTGTACCTCCGGCTTGCCGTCGTCCATGCTCAGTCCAACCGCGACGATTCCTCCGGTAATCACCAGAATCACCGCGACAAGAATGACTTTACCCAGTTTGCCTTTATGCTTCATGGGGCCTCCCGGCTGGAAGCGCCTTATTCCGACGCTTCGATTTTATCAAATCCGGTGAAGGGGCGCAATACCTCGGGAACAATTATCGACCCGTCGCGCTGCTGGTTGTTTTCCAGAATAGCGATCGCCGTCCGTTCCGTCATCGCCGTGGCGCTGATGGTGTGAACGAAATCGCGGTTGCCATCCTTGTCCTTGAACTTGATATTCAGGCGGCGGCTCTGGAAATCGGTCAAATTGGTATTGGAAGTCACTTCACGATAGGCCTCGAAACCGGCAAACCAGGCTTCGATGTCGTATTTCTTGTATCCGGGAGCGCCCATGTCGCCGACGCAGACGTTCACCACATGATACGGAATACCAAGCTGTTTAAGCAGGTATTCTTCATTGTCCAGACAGAATTGATGATACTTCGGCGAATCCTCGGGGCGGCAGAACACGATCTGCTCCACCTTATTGAACTGGTGCACCCGGAAAATACCGCGCGAAGCCTTGCCGTAACTGCCGGACTCGGTCCGGAAACACGGCGTATAAGCCGTATAAAACAGCGGCAGTTTGTCGCCGTCGAGGGTTTCATCGGCGTGATACCCGACCAATGTCTGCTCGGAAGTCCCGATCAGTGCCAGGTCTTCATTGGCAAGGTCATAGGTCTGATCGGCGAAAAACGGCAGATAGCCGGTGCCGAACAGCGTTTTGCTTTTGGCCGCGCAGGGGGAGAGGAAATTGGTGAAACCGCGTTTCACCAGTTCGCGCTGCGTCCAGAAAAAGAGCGCCTGACAGAGAATGGCCCCCTTCCCTTTCCAGAAATAAAACCCGGCCTGCGCCACTTTCGCACCGCGGGCGGTATCGATGATATCGAGCATTTCGCCGAGCTCCTGATGGTCGCGCGGCTTGAAATCGAACTGCGGAATCACGCCTTCCTTGCGGAGTTCGAGATTGTCGGCGTCGTCCTTGCCGTCCGGCACGTCGGGGGCCAGGAGGTTGGGAAGCCAGCTAAGCTGTTTGTCCACTTTTTCGGCCAGCACGGCAGTTTCCTTTTCGAGCGCTTCCATCTCCACTTTCAGGACTTTGACCTGTTCACGGGCGGCGGGATTGTCTTTGCATTCCTTGCTCAGGCGGTTGCGGTCGGCGCGCATGGACTCGGTCTTCTGGACCATCTGGCGCCAAGCGGCGTCGTCGGCCACCAGTTGGTCGATATCCACATCACAACCGCGGCGAACGCAGTTGGCCTTGATCATTTCGGGATTTTCACGAACCAGTTTTATATCAATCATGATAAAATATTCCTTCCATTAAAAATGCGGCAACGGGAAATTGCGGGTGAACGCCTTCACTTCCTCGCCGATCGCTTTCAGTGCCTGTTCGTCGTCGATCACCGCCACCGCGCGGTTGATAAAATCGGCGATTTTGACCATTTCGGGCTCCTTCATGCCGCGGGTGGTGACGGCGGGCGTGCCGACGCGGATACCGCTGGTGACGAAGGGTTTTTCGGGATCGAACGGGATCATGTTCTTGTTCACGGTAATCATGGCGACATCGAGGCCGTTGGCCACGACTTTGCCGGTAACGCCTTTCGGGCGGAGGTCCACCAGAATCAGGTGGTTGTCAGTGCCGCCGGAAACGATGCGGAAACCGTGCTTGATCAATTCTTCGCCGAGAACCTTGGCGTTCTTGATAACCTGCGCCTGGTATTCCTTGAACGAATCCTGCATAGCTTCGCCGAAACAAATCGCCTTGGCGGCGATGACATGCTCGAGCGGTCCGCCCTGCAGTCCGGGGAACACGCGGGAATTGATTGCTTTCAAATGCTGTTCGCGGCAGAGAATCAGGCCGGAACGGGGACCGCGCAGGGTCTTGTGCGTGGTGGTGGTCACCACATCGGCGTACGGCACAGGGCTCGGATGCAGTCCGGCCGCCACCAGCCCCGCGATATGGGCCATATCGACGAAAAGATAAGCACCGATGGTGTCGGCGATTTCGCGGAAACGCTTGAAGTCAAGGGTACGGGGGTAGGCACTGGCACCGACCAGAATCATTTTCGGCTTGTGCTCCAGAGCAAGCGCGGCGACTTCATCGTAATCGATCATTTCAGTGTATTTGTTGACGCCGTAAGGAACGATATTAAAAAGCATGCCGCTGAAATTCAACGGATGTCCGTGCGTCAGGTGACCGCCGTGGTCAAGGCTCATCGCCAGCACCGTATCACCCGGCGTCAGCAACGCGAAATAGACCGCCTGGTTGGCGGAACTGCCGGAATGCGGCTGTACGTTCGCGGCTTCAGCGCCGAACAGTTTGCAGGCGCGTTCAATGGCCAGCGCTTCGACCTTGTCGACGAATTCACAGCCGTTGTAATAACGTTTGCCGGGGTAGCCTTCGGCGTATTTATTGGTCAGAACCGAGCCCTGAGCGGAACGAACCGCACAGCTCGCGTAGTTTTCCGAAGCAATCAGTTCGATGCCTTCGTCCTGACGGACCGCTTCGAGGTCGATCATTTCAGCGATCACCGGGTCGGCGCTGCGGACCGCGGCGATGTCGTCATAACTGGCGACTTCGAGTTTTTCCAGGCGGCGGGCATGGCGCGCTTCGCCGCTGAACGGCGTGGAGAGCCAGGAATCGATAATCTTCATGGCTTGTTCGGAATCAATCTTGTCACCACCGAGGACCAGGACGTTGGAGCAGTTATGTTCGCGGCTCTTGCGGGCGGTGTCGGGCGAGTCGGTAATGACGGCGCGGACGTTGTGGAAACGGTTCGCACCGATGCCCATGCCGACCCCGCTACGGCACAACAGCACCGCGCAATCGGCCTGGCCCAGATAAACTTCGCGGGCGGCGGGCACGCCGAAATCCGGGTAGTCGTCTTCCGCATCATAGGAGGTTGGCCCCATGTCCCGGACTTCAATCCCCTTGGCGGTAAGAAGCTTTACCAATTCATTCTTAAGCTCGAAACCGCCGTGATCCGCGGCAATCGTCATCGTGAGTTTCTTTCCGTACCAGTCTTTAATCATTCCAACCATCCTTTATGTTAATGTTTTATAAAGTTTGTCCAGAGCGGTTTTCATCTCCTCGAAACAGCGGTGATAAACCGCCGGAGGAGCGCCGAAGGGATCGCCTACATCGCGATTTCCAAGCAGCAATATCGTTTTCGCCTCCGCTTCCGGCATCAGTTCGAGTACCCGCCCGCGGTGTCCCGTGCTCATTGTCACCACCAGATCGGCTTCCGCCAGCATGGCCGGGGTCAATCTCCGGCTGCGGAAGTGCGACAGGTTCCCGCCGAATTCGGCGGCTACTTCACGTGCCTGCTCCGAGGCGGTATCGCCATCGTAAGCGCAAATTCCGGCGGAGGAGACCTCGACGTTTCCCCCCAGAGTTTTGAAGTAGGCTTCGCACATGGGACTGCGGCATGTGTTGCCGGTGCAGATAAACAGTACTTTTTTCATCTTTTTACTTTGCACATTGCTCAACTAAACGATATTTTAATATAGCATTCTTTCATGAAAATTTAAAACAGGAATTGATTATTTTTATATGGATTATGTAAAAGAAGATACCCCGATGCTGATTCTCGACGATTTTTACCAGACGCTGAAACTGCCGCCCGACAAAGTCGTCGAACTGGACCTGGGCTGCGGCAATGGCCGTTTTTCGGAAGAAGCGGCCGCGCGTTTCCCCGAGCGCCTTTTCCTCGCCGCCGATATCATGATGGGAAGAATACGGCGCTGCGACAACCGCGCCCGCCGCGGCAAGCTGAAAAACATGATCACGATCCGGGCCGAAGCACGACTCCTCACCGGCGCCCTGCTCCCCGAAGCCTCCCTGAACCGCATCCATATTCTCTGCCCGGACCCATGGCCGAAGGACCGCCACCGTCATCACCGGTTGATCTGTTCGAAATTCATCGGCAGACTCCACGGTTTGCTGAAGGAAAACGGCGAGTTCCATTTCTCCTCGGACGACCAGCCTTACCTGGAAATCGTCACCCGGCTGGTCGAGAATTCCGGTCTTTTCCGGCGCGATGATTCGCGCATGGCCGAAATCGCCGATATCAAAACCGATTTCGAACGGCGCTGGCTTAACAAGGGCAAAACGGTTACTCATTGCCTGTGGGTTAAACAACCCTACCGCTTCAGCGGCGAAGGGCATTGAGTCCGTTCGGATTATAATTTGGCGGCAAGCTCTTTCAACCAGGCCGTTACGTCGGCGCGGAACTCATCGCGCGCCAAGGCGAATTCCACGGTGGATTTGACGAAATCGAGCTTATTGCCGATGTCGTGGCGGCGACCGTCGATCCGACAACCGTACATCGGATGGGTCTTCACCATTTCGCGCATGGCGTCGGTCAACTGGATTTCGCCCCCCTTCCCTTTGCCGGTCCGGGCCAGAAAATCGAAAATCTCCGGGGTAAACACATAGCGACTGGCAATTACCAGATTGGACGGGGCTTCGGCGGGGTCCGGTTTTTCGACGAAACTGCGCACCTTGTAAATGTTTTCAGCGGTCGGTTCGCCGTCGATCACGCCGTAACGGCTGGTCTTCTCCATCGGGACCTCTTCCAGGGCCACCAGCTGGCCGCTCGTCATGAGGTTCTTGGCTTCGAGCACCCCGCCCACGAAGAGCAGGGTGTAGTCGTAGTTCA
>CALABZ010000328.1 GCA_937888615.1 uncultured Lentisphaeria bacterium
GGCATAAACTGCTTGCCGTAATATTTGAGTCCCGCCTTGTATAAAGTCTCGGGACGGTCCCAGTTACGTACCTGAATATCCCGGTGGAAACTCCCGATGTCGCGGAACAGGATATAATCATCCCAATTGCCCATCGTCGCCGCCTCGTAGCTGTCGTAACGGGTCATGGTGCTGTTCATAAACGTAAAATACTGTCCGCCGTAAACATAAGTTTTCGGGTCGAATGCGAAGTCGAAAACCATCCCGACCGTGTCGCGGGCGTTGTTCCCGCTCATGCTGGGAATACCGACATAGAATCCGCGACCGATCCCCCAGCGCGCGAACGCCTGCCCGAAATCCTCGTTGACGGGGCGCATCCCGAACCAGTAAGCAGCCGGGTCCCAGAATCCCGCCGTCATCAGCGTATTGGTCATGAAACGAGCGAAAACAATACCGCCATCGGCGAATTCCCCCTGCAGGAACGAACTGAACATCGGCACCGGAAAACCGACGTTTTTCGTAAAGTAGTTGAATCCCTTGACCACCGGGCGCGGCACGATCGAACCGTACACGTAACCGACCGGACGAAATACCCAACGCAGGAACAGATGTTCACCACCGCTCAAAACCCGATTAAAAGGCTCTATAGGGTCGCCGCCTGCGGCCATTTTCGCAAAATCAAATTCGGCGGTGGTTTTTTTCGGTTCCGGCACGGCGGAACTGCACGACGCCAGTACAAAAGTCCCGGCAGCGGCCGCCAGCAGAATCAAATATCTCCATCCATTCATCATGACTTCCCCGGTTTGGTTATTTGAATGAAAATATCATCACATTGGACAAATTCAAGGATTTTTACCGATAATTACTTTGCAAAATAAAAAACCGCATGATATCTTAAACAGATAAAAAAACCGGTATATAATTTTTTGAGGTATATAATGAAAAAAATCAAACCGATCAAAATCGGCATTATCGGCATTGGCCGCGCCGGTTACGAAATGCACATCGCCGAACTCAAGAAGTATGACAAATACTTCGAGATCGTCGGTTGTTGCGATATCGACCCGAAGCGCCGCAAGCTCGCCCAAGAGGCCACCGGCTGTATCGAATATGCGGATTTTGAAGATATGCTGAAAAATCCCGACATCGAACTGATTTCAGTCGTCAGCCGTTCGCCGGATCACCTGAAACACACCCGCCAGGCCCTGAAAGCCGGGAAAATCGTGTTCCTGGAAAAACCGATCGCCATGAATTACGCCGAAGCCAAAAAGCTGAAGGCGCTTTACGACAAATACCCCGGCAAACTTTTCCTGCGCCATAATCGCCGCCTGGAACCGACTTTCCAGCACGTGCGCGAGATCATGGCTTCCGGCATCCTCGGCAAAATTCACCTGGTCAAGCTTCACCGCCACTTCTTCCAGCGCCGCAAGGACTGGCAGACCATCCTGGACTGCGGCGGCGGCCTCCTGAACAACTGGGGCCCGCACCTGGTCGATCACGCCATCCGCATGGTCGACGCTCCGATCAAGGACATCTGGAGCGACCTCCAGCTCGTTTCTTCCCTCGGCGACGCCGAAGACCATATCAAACTGCTGTTGAAAGGCACCAACGGGCGCGTTGTAGACCTGGAACTCTCCTACGGCTCCGCCATCCTG
>CALABZ010000329.1 GCA_937888615.1 uncultured Lentisphaeria bacterium
ATGAATTTCTGGTGCCGACCGGCGAGGTAAAGGGTTTGCTCGGCACTGTTCTCGACCTGACCGTGCCCCGGCGTCTCGGCGACGTGCTGGAAAATCCGCCGGAAGGATTCGACGGCTATGATAACAATTATATTTTCAAGGACGGTGCGCCGAATATGCAGATTCCCTGTGCCGCGGCATATGCGGCGAAAACCGGGATCATGCTGGAACTCCTGACTACGGAACCGGCGGTACAGTTTTATACGGCGAATTTCCTGGCGGGACAACCGGGAGCGCCCCGAATCAGGGAAAATAAACGTCACGGAGGCTTCTGTCTGGAAGCGCAGCATTATCCGGATTCGCCCAATCATCCGGCGTTTCCGGCTACGCGGCTGAAACCGGGCGAAGTCTACCGGCAAACAACGATTTATCGTTTTTCGGTGCGGTGAAAATGAAAGAAAATCAAGGGAGTGCAGGAGATATTATGAAACATTTTTACATTTTCGGAATGAGTTGTTCACTGGTGGGTTTCAGCATTGCCTGCTTCTCACTGATTAAACCTTATTGGGAGTGGGAAGTGACCGACAACCGGATGTTCATGCCGTTCATCAGTTTGCTGTTTATCATCAACGTTATTCTCTTCATCCAATACCTGGTGCTGTGGAAGGACGAAACGAAGCGCGACAAAATGTTGAAAGGCGCGTTTTGCTGCAACATTCTGTACTGGCTGGGCGTTTCGGCGCCGCTGTTGATCCAGTGCGGCAAGGTGTTGTTTCTGAAGTAAGAAGGGTGAGCGCGGATAATGCCGCATGGCATTATCCGAAAAAGTCTTTCGGATAATAGTTGCGGATGCTGAATTCAATGTTCGGCGACTCGGCTTCGATGAATTTGCCGATGGTCGGCAGACAATAGAATCGGTGGTCTTTGACCAGGGCTGGAAACAGATCGCTTTCGAGTGAGGAGGGACGGTCTTTCGGCAACAGGTCGAGGAGATCGGTACGCATCATGTAGATTCCGGCATTGACAAGGCCCGGCCCTCTGAATTTACCTTTTTCTTCGAAATGGTAAATCATATTATCATCATAGAACCGGACGCGGCCGAAATTTTCAGCATTTTCCACATCGGCGAGCAGCATGCCCGCATCGAAACGCGGCGTGTCGAAATACCATTCGATGAAGCGGTGCAGATGACAGGCGATATAGGCGTCGCCGTTCAGCACCATGATATCCTCGGTATCGAGGTGGGGCAGGGCGTTGACCAGGGCGCCGCCGGTGCCGAGGGGGGACGTCTCGCAGGAATATATGAATTCCGCATTTGCATGGGAGTTGCCGTATTTTTCCTTCATGATACCGGCAACCTTGTCACTGGTACAGATGACAATGCGGTTGATATTGACTTTGACAAGCTGGGAAATCAGGTATTGGAACAGAGTCTTGTCGATAATTTCGGCAAGAATCGGGGGCGTTTCCGCCTCGTAGGGGGCTCCTGCTAAAATGGCTGCTGTTATTTTGAAATCGGACATAATATCCTTTAGTTTATGTTTGCTTATTCTTTCTCCGGTTTATGAAATATACCATGTAATACGGAAAATGCAAGAATGCAAATGGCATTTTTACAAAAAGGTAACATTTCTTCGAGTTTGAACTCAACGGACGTCGATGATCCGGTTTTCATCGGCGGCGCGCTGAGCGGTGAGGCAGGCGCGGGTCAATTCGACGGTCTGTCTGGTATCAATAAGGCCCCGGCGGGTTCCTTCCAGGTCAAACACGATGTCGCTGAAGAGTCTTCGACGGGCCTGCGGCAGGATTTCCCGCTCGCCTTCCTTGTCGATCAGCATGATTCGACCGCGGCTTACCTCGATGACGCCGAGGGTGCCGGCGGCGCGCACCCGGTCGTCGCCGTGGGTGGGACTGGCGGCGGGGCGCAGATAGTCGATTGTGGCCTGGGCCTGGATGCCGTTAGCCATCTCAAAAAGGCAGGCGGCGGAGATTTCGAGTTCGCCGTGGTCGAAATTGTCGGAACTGGACTGGAGGGCCCAAACCCGTTTCACGTCGCAGTCGGCAATGCTCATGATCCAGTCGATGGCATGGCTTCCGACCCAGGGAATCGTGCCGCCGTAGGTGGCGCGGGTTTTATAAAAGTCCGGACGGGAACCCAGTTTGTACGATTTGCGGGCGCTGATGATCTTGACGCGGCCGATGGCTCCGTTGCGGATGAGCTCGATGGCGGTCTGGAAGGACGGTTCGTAACGGAGGCCGACCATCGAATAAATCCGGGCGTTGCCGGTGGCCAGGGCTGCCTCGATGCCCGAGAGCTGTTCGAGGGTGATTGCGATCGGTTTTTCGCAGAAAACATGGATATTACGCTTCAGGGCTTCGGCACACATTTCGGCGTGTTGATCAAATGGACCGTCGATGCAGACGAGCTGTGGTTTTTCCTCATCCAGCATCAGCCGCCAGTCCTCATAGACTTTTGGGGTGAAGCCGTGTTCCATGCAGCGGATCTCCATGGGGTCGGGGGAATCTTCGCAACCGCTTGATATTGCGGTGATTTTTACCTGTGGAACCTCATTGATACTTCCGAACACATACTGCCAATGTCCACGCCTTCCGATCATGACCATATTCATAAGCGACTTATTCTCCTCAAAAAACATACCTGAATATTATAATACCGATAAAGAAAAAAGCAATTATCGGAGGTAAATTATTTGCATGTAATTAAATTATGTAGTATAATGCTTCGCATATATGTTGTAAACAAGGGGACAACGATGATGAAGCCAGTGATTCCGGCTGCCTGCTGTCTGATTTTTATGATTCTGACAGGCTGTATCCAGGAGCCGGACCCGAATATGGAACGGTTGATTTCGCGCCTGCGGATTGTCAACCGGCAGTTGAGTATTACGGACCGGGAAATAAACCCGTTTGTCGACACCGCCTGGGTGGCGCTGGGGATCGACTCCTGCGCCGTTGACGATGCCCTGTTGCGGATAAAACCGTTGCCGGAAAACCCCTCCCGTGATGACGTGATCGCTTATTTGAACGCGATGGCGGAGGCCGTTCGGAAAGAACCGATGGCGGACAAAATCCCGGGACGGATATCGGCGATGGTCCGTAAAGTCGGCTTCGGACATTTGGTGGAGTTGGCCCCGTACTGGGAGGTATTGTCCGTGGAATCGGTCGTCGATGAGGTTTTTCGCCGGGAAGACGTGGAGGAGGCTCTGCGCCTGTTGCCCGAGTATCCGGCTTTGCATGGTGCGATCGCCCGTCATGTGGGCGTCGACAGTCCGCTCCTGAAAGAAGCAGTTTTCAAGGCTCTTAAGGAAAATCAGCGCGGGCTCGGCGCATTGTCCGGCCCCCTGCTGCATTATGTCAAAACGCCCGAGG
>CALABZ010000330.1 GCA_937888615.1 uncultured Lentisphaeria bacterium
CAAGCTCAAAGAACTCGGCGGCGTCCAGGACGGCGACGCCATGTTCTTCCTGGCCGACAAGGAAAAACTGGTCGAACGCATCGGTGGCGCCGTGATCCCCGAGCTCGGCCGCCAGCTTGAGCTGATCGATAAAAATACCTTTAAATTCTGCTGGATCGTCGACTTCCCGATGTTCGAAGCCGATGAAGACACCGGCGCCATCGGTTTCAGCCACAACCCGTTCTCCATGCCGCAGGGCGGTATGGACGCGCTGTTGAACCAGGACCCGCTTGACATCCTTGCCTACCAGTACGATATCGTCTGCAACGGCATCGAACTCTCCAGCGGCGCCATCCGTAACCATCAGCCGGAGGTCATGTACAAGGCCTTTGAAATCGCCGGTTACGAAAAAAGCGTGGTGGATGATAAATTCGGCGGCATGATCAATGCTTTCCGGCTGGGCGCTCCCCCGCACGGCGGCATCGCCCCCGGCGTGGACCGCATGGTGATGCTGCTGGCCGAGGAACCCAATATCCGCGAAGTCATCGCGTTCCCGTTCAACCAGCAGGCACAGGACCTGATGATGAACGCCCCGGCCGAAGTGACCATCAAACAGTTGCGTGAACTGCACCTGAAGGTCGCGCTTCCCGAAAAACATACGAATCAGTAATAAAACCCCCTCAACAAACGGGAGATAAATACATGAAATTGATGAAGGGCCTCGCAATGGTTGTGGCATGTGCTTTCACATGCCTCGTTTCGGCGGACAGTCTGGACCGTTTTGTGCCGGAGGACACCAACCTCCTGGCCAAGTTGCGCCCCCAGATGATGCTGGACCTCTCCGTAGTGAAGGACAACGATACGCCGCAGATCAAGGAATGGCGCGAAATACTCAATAAAATCAACCTGACCGGCGCCACTCTCCCCGATCAGGCGATGGTCCTTCTCACCGCCAAGTACAACAACAGCCCGGCAGCCATCATGACGGTGACCAACACCCCGGCTCAGATGAAAACCAAACTCGACCAGATGGTCAAGGATTTCCCGGCCCTTTCCTACACGAAACTGACGGACAAAAATTATCCCGGATTCCGGCTGGTGTCCACCTCCGGTGAAGGTGAGGAAAAAGAAGAAAATGCGGTGAATATCTATTATCTGGATAAAAATGTCATCGCCCTGCTGGAAGAAAATTCCATTCCCCCGGCCGAGTTGAAAGCCGGTGCCAAACCGGCCGCAATCCTCGACTCGTTCAAGGATGTCGGCAACCTGGAAATGGCTCGGGTCGTAACCAATGGATCTTCGCTGGGCAATGGAGCGGGGGTCAACGGTTTGAACTCGCTGGCGCTGAAGCTTTCGAAGACCACCGACCCCGCCATCGCGTTTCTGCTGGACGCTACCCTCGGCTTTATAAAGCCCGAGGATGCCATGCAGATTGCCGCCATGGGGCAATTTTTCCTGAGCATGGGTCTCATGCAGGCGACCAACGACGCCAAGCTGGCTGAACAGGTCGGCAAAGAAATCAAAATCCAGGCGGACGGCACCAAGGTTCAGATCAATGCTTCCATCAGCGAAGCCCTGATCAAGATGCTGAAAGAAAAAATGAAGAATCAGATCCCGAATCCCGACGGCCAAAAGCCCGTAGCGGTCGAGGAAACCACGGTTGAGGTCGAAACCACCAACTGATCCGAACCGCCCAATATCTTTTGTACGGAGAAATTCAACGTGATTTCTCCGTACTTTTTTTCAATGCCGATGCATTTTGAGTTCAAAACGGTCTTGCATTTTTCGACGGCCTCTGTATAGTACATACCATGAAGAGAAGACTAGTTCGACGGAGAACGAAATGGAGTATGAGATCAGTTTTACCTGCGACAGTTGCCGCAGAGAGATCGTTGCCCCCTCCAGCCTGGCGGGAAGTGAAATAAGTTGTCCCGAATGCGGCGCCCGGACTCAAGTCCCCATTCCGGGCCTGTGCAACAGCCTTGAACTCGGCGAATTCGTGCTGATCCGCAAAATCGGCTCCGGCGGCATGGGCGAAGTCTGGCTGGCCGAACAGCAAACCCTGAACCGCAAGGTAGCGCTGAAAATTCTTCAGCCCCAGCTCGCCGCCAACGAGCGTTTCATCAGGCGTTTTCTCTCCGAAGCCAACCTGTCCGGCAAACTGGAGCATCCCAACATTGTCCTGGCATACTCCGCGGGGCAGATCGGCAACTTCTATTACCTGGCCACCTCCTATATCGACGGCGTCGAATTGAACAACCGCCTGAAGGCCGAGTATAGACTGCCGGAACGCGAAGCGCTCAAGATCGCCAAATGTGTGGCTGAAGCCCTGCGCTATGCCTGGAATGAACACCGCATGGTTCACCGCGACATCAAACCGGCCAACATCATGATCGACTCCTACGGCAATCCGCGCCTGATGGATTTCGGCATCTCGAAAATTATCAGTGTTGAAAAAAATACCGCCGCGAACGATGATCTTTGCGGTACCCCGGAATACATCAGCCCCGAACAAATCCAGGGATGCTCCGATATTGATTTCCGCTGTGACGTCTATTCCCTCGGCATTACTCTCTTTCAGCTGATTTCAGGCATCCTGCCGTTCAGAGGGACAACGGTCGAAGAAACGCTGAAAATGCATTTGAACACCCCGTTTCCCCGGCAGTCGAGTTTCCAATCCGGCATCTCGTCCCAATGCTACAAACTCATTGAAATCATGACGGCCAAGGATCCGCAGGACCGCCATAGTTCCTGGGATTACGTCATCGCCGACCTCGACCTGGTGCTGGAGGGCAAATCCCCGGTCGGACGCATTGCCGACAACCCCGGTGAACCCGGCAAACTTGCGGCATCCGCGCCGAACGCCCGAATCCGTATGAAGGGTACCCGGCCAACCCCGGCCGAACAGCTCCATATTCACGAACGGCCGCATTCAAGACCGCTTGTACCGCCGTCCCCGAAGAATTTCCCGGAACCGCCGCCGGAAACAGCAGGCAATATGAAACGTCCGCTGAATGCGATTCCTCCAAAAATTCAATTTCAGAAAAAAAAGAAAAAAAGTATCATTCCCCGCACCATTGCAGCAATGGTAGTGGTCCTGATCCTGCTCCTGGGAATACTGATCGTAATACTCCTCAAATAAACATAAGGAATTTGAGTATGAAAAACATTGTTTTCATGTTTCCGGAAGGCCGTCGCAAAGCCCTGACCATGAGCTATGACGACGGTGTGGTGGAAGATCGCCAACTCGTCAAAATCTTTAACAAGTACGGCATCAAAGGCTCTTTTCACATCAACGGCGGCCTGCTCGGAAACGGCAATCACCTCTCCGCCGAGGAAATTAAAGACCTCTATCAGGGGCATGAAGTTTCCTGCCACAGTTTTCACCATCCATTTCTTGAGCGCGTGCCCCGAATCTCCGCGCTGAACCAGGTGCTGGAAGACCGCAAGGTGCTGGAACAACTGGCGGGTTACCCGGTGCGCGGCATGTCTTACCCGATGGGAACTTACGACGATGAAGTCATCGGTATCCTGAAAAGCGCCGATATCGTCTATTGCCGCACCGTCAACAGCTCCGGCAAATTCAGCCTCCCGAACAACTGGCTTGAATGGCATCCCACCTGTCATCATCGCGAAGACATCCTGGCCAAAGCGGAAGTCTTCAAGGAATTGCGGTATAGTTTCTCACTGTTCTACGTATGGGGCCATGCCTATGAGTTCGAGCGCAACTGCAACTGGAACCTGATCGAAAACTTCTGCGCGGCCATCGCCCATATCAATGATATCTGGTATGCCACCAACATCGAAATCTATAATTACGCCACCGCGCTCCGCCGCCTGGAATTTTCGGTTTCCGGCGATCAGGTTCGCAATCCGACCAATATGCCGGTATGGCTGAGTGTCGACGGTCAAGTAACCAAAATCGAACCCGGCGAATTGAAAAATCTCTAAAGAAATCTGTCATGAAAAAACCCCGCATTGCGGGGTTTTTTCATCTTTACTTTATGCTTCCGGGCTGAAATGAGGGATGATCTCATCGATCTGTGCCTGGCATTGCCGGAAGATCGCGTCGTGGTCGGCGTCCAGATTCGTCGAATGATTGATCGTATCAAACACCTCCAGCCCGACAAAACGGGTCCAGAACCTCATATACGGACGCATCAAATCCAGCGACGCCGTTTCCGGAAGGTCATAGTTGCCGCCGGCTGCGAACGAAATAAACGCCCTTTTGCCGGCCATCAGCCCCTCGTATCCGGTGTCCGTCACCCGAAACGCCCAGCCGTTCTGGGTGACCAGGTCGATATAGTGTTTCAAGCGGTGGGGGATGGAGAAATTCCACATCGGGACACTGAACACGTAAGCATCCGCCGACTGAAAATGCAGCCAGACCGATTTGGCCCCTTCCCATTGCTCACGTTCTTCCGGGTCCAGCGAGAGCCCCTCGCCGGTCTTGTATTTGGCGAATACGCCGGGTTTGCCGAAATCCGGCAGGTCCGCCAGTTCCAGGTCAAGTTCTTCCAACTGAATATCCGGGTAAACGCCGAACAGCTTGTCGATAAAATAATTCGCCACTTTGCGGGAATGCGAACGGCCATTGCGCGGCGAGGCAATGATATGCAGTACTTTTCTCATCGGAATATTCCTTTCACTGACGGTTTGACGGTTGTTTTTCCACGCGCTTGTACACCACGTCCCTGCCGCCGAAATCCGGGTCATCCTTCGGCATATGGAAGGTCAGCGAATAAATCACCAGCCCGTCGTCTTTCGTCAGGACCGTCAGGTCGCACGGATATTTTTTGCCGTCCTTTTTTTCGATCATGACGTACTGTTCCCCGTCCTTTTCGATACGGCCGGTTTCCATGTCGCCCTCGAACAGGCGGTTACCCCGGATCACGAATCCGCAATCTTTCGGCTCCACCGCGGTTACGGTGTCTTTACCGATCCGGTTCAAAGTCCAACTGCCATCGAAAATTCCTTTCTCGGATTGTCCGTCGAGTGCCTGCCGGCATGAAACCAGCGTCGTCAACGACATCGCCGTCAGGGCGATTGCAAACAGATTTTTCATTTTTTCTCCTCCGTCGCCGCCGGATCGACGGCTTTTTTCTCGTAAACCATATTATATCCGTCATAAGGCAAAATCGGATTGCTGATCCGGTATTTTAATAGAAGCCTGTTTCCCGATACTTCAAGCGTCATTGGAATATTTTCTCCGGTAATCGGGTCCGAGGTAAAATATTTGCCGTCAACCTCATGGATCATTGGTTTCCCATGCTCCGGCAGGCTATGTTTGTGCAGGACCAGATCCTCCGGCCTGCGGATTTCATACTCGGACATATGCCCGGAGAATGTGAATCCGGTCATCCGCCAAACTCCGTCCCACGGATATTTTGCCTCTTTGCCAAACGTCATGCGCTGATAAAAAGCGATATTGCCGTTGAGGTCCGGGATCTCCATACGGGCACGGCCTGAAAACCGGACCTTCAAGCGCGCCTCGTCGGCATGATGAACCCGGAGAAACCAGGCGTCGCCCTCTTTCTCCATCGTACCTTCGAAATAGCCCCCGACATAGATTTTGTTCTGTTCGATCCTCCAGACCATTTCCGGTCGGACCCGTTCCGGGGGGACTTCCACCCGAACGAATTTCCAGACGCCGTCGAACGGATATACGCCCTCTTTATCGCTCGTACAGGAAACCGGCAGCCACAAAAGCGGCAGCATGAAAATCATGAACACCCCTTTCATTGCCCTTTTCTTCATGCCCGCCGGCTCCTTTGCATATCTTAGCCAAATTTTAAAATTTCACCCTATTTGAGTATAACCGCCCCGATGATTTCCCGGACCGATTTGCAGCCGTTGCGGTCCAGATATTCATTGATGCCGTCAATCACCTTGATCGGCGCGTACGGGTCGGCGAAAATCGCCGTTCCCACCGCCACCGCCGAGGCTCCGGCCAGCATGAATTCCACCGCGTCCGCCGCGTTCATGATTCCCCCCATGCCGATGATCGGCACCTTGACCGCCTGCGCCACCTGATAAACCATGCGCACGGCGACCGGTTTGACGGCGGGACCGCTCAGGCCGCCGAAAAGGTTGGCGATTTTCGGACGGCGGGTGTTGATGTCGATGGCCATGCCGGTGATGGTATTGATCAGCGACACCATGTCGGACCCGGCATCCACCACGCAGCGGGCGAAGTCGGCGATATTGGCGACGTTGGGGCTGAGTTTGGTGATCAGCGGCAGCGTTGTCGCGCGCCGGACTTCGGACACCACTTGCGCCGCCAGCTTCAGGTCGGTCCCGAAAGCGGCTCCGCCCTCTTTGACGTTCGGGCAGGAAATATTGATTTCGAGGGCGGCGATGCCCTCGCGGTCCGCATCCAGCCGCTCGGCGACCTCGCGGTAGCCTTCCACGGTCTTGCCCCAGATGTTGACAAACACCGTTGCGCCGGTGGTCCGCAGGAACGGCATGTATTCGGCCCCATGCAGGAATTTTTCCACGCCCGGCCCCTGCAGACCGATCGCGTTCAACATGCCGCTGGAGACTTCCGCCACCCGCGGCGTCGGGTTGCCGTGACTGGGAAACGTGGCGATGCCTTTCACCACCACCGCGCCGAGCCTCTGCAGGTCGAAATAGTCTTTGTATTCGTAACCGTATCCGAAAGTGCCGGACGCGGTCATTACCGGGTTCCTCAAAATAATTTTGCCAAGATCAGTCGTCAAGTCCGCCATCGTCAATCCTCCAGATAAAGTTCCGCGGCCCGGAATACGGGGCCTTCCTTACAACTCCGCGCATAACGCCAACCGTCTTCGTTGTTATCCTTGACCTTGACCACGCAGGCGAAACAGGCCCCTACGCCGCAGCACATCAGGTGATCAAGCGAAATTTCGCCGGGCAGGTTGCGGGCGTTCAGCATTTTCGCCACCGCATAAAGCATCCCGGTGGGACCGCAGGCGTAATACCGCGTCGGACGGTGTTCGTTCTCGCGGATCGCGTCAGTCAGGAGATCGGTCACCAGACCTTTTTGCCCCTCCGAACCATCGTTGGTGGCGATCCGCACCTCGAAACCGTTGCGGCGATATTCGTCTACCAACAGTAAATCGGAAGCAGTCCGCGCGCCGAGCAGGACCAATCCGCCCCGACCGCCGTTCCGCGACAGCATAAAGGTCGCCGCCGAGCCGTAGCCGCCGACCACCAGCACCGGGTATTCATCCTCGCGGGGATCGGCGAAACCGTTACCGAGTGGCCCCATGAGCTCGCAGGCCATACCCGGTGTCAGGCCGGACAACACCCGCGTGCCCTCGCCCACCACCTTGTAAACAACGGTCAACACGCCGTCATCCGTGCAATTGCAGATGCTGAAAGGGCGCCGCAGTATCCGGTGCTCCAGATTCGGTATCCGCACATGAACGAACTGCCCGGGACGGGCGGTGCGGCAAATTTCCGGCGCATGAAACTCCACCCGGAAATAATCCTCCTGGAGCAGCCGGTTTGTGATGATCTCACCTGTTTTCATGATATTTCCTTTGCTAATTCGAAGCAGACCTGCTCCGGCGTTATCGCTTTCATGCACTGTGCGCCCGAGGCGCACTCGCGTTTGAAACACGGCGCACAGGGCTGGCGGTCGAACAGTATTTTCCAACGGGCGGAAATCGGACTGGTCGAGGTGTAATCCGTCGGCCCGTACACCGCCACGCCGGGAGTTCCGAGCGCCGCGGAGAGATGCATCAGCCCGCTGTCGTTGGCCGCCGTGGCCCGTGAATGCTTCAATATATTCATCAGTGCGGGGATATCCGTCTTGCCGCACAAATTAAAAACCTTGTCCGCGGGCAGCCCGGACACGACTTCCTCGCCGATCCGGTGTTCCCCGTTCGAACCCAGCACCGCCACAGTGCCGCCCTGTTCCACCCACCAGGCCGCAACCTCGCGGAACGACTCGGATGGCCACCGTTTGGCCGCCCCGTAAGCCGCCCCCGCCGCCAGGGTCAGGAGCTTTTCCGCCGGTACCGGCAAGGGCAGTTCGGGCAGGACGAATTCCGGCAGTTCGCCGTTCCAGTCCGGGGCTCCGAGCGCGCGGATGATCGCCAGATAGCGGTCGGTGTGCTGGATTCCGTGCATCCGTCCCTTGCGGATCTTCGGAAACCTGAAACTCCTCGCCAGCAGGACTCCCCTGCCACGCGCCGCCGCGCCGTACAGACGCGGTATACCCGCCAGTTTGAGTTGCAAGGCGTCGCGCAATGAATTATTGAACAAAATCCCCGCCCCGAAATACAGGTTATGAATCCGGCAATGCATGGCGCGTCCCCAGAATTTATGGGTGTCGGCCAGCGGCAATACCCGGGTCACAATCGGCATAGCCTGGAATAGCGGCTCCATGTAGGCGGGGCAAATGACATGCAAGCCGCATCCGAGCGGCAGGATTTTTTTCAACTGCATCAGTGCCGGCATGGCCATGACCGCATCGCCAAGCCAGTTGGGCATACGTACCAGCACGCCGTTGCCGAACTCTCCGGTACGCAACGGAACGGTCGGAAACCGGGGTGCGGTATCCGGCCACGGGCGGCGGTTGATATTATTTTCGTCAGTATTTTTCTGCATGGCCATAAGATACATCAATCCGCCCTCAAGTTCAAGCCGGACAAGCGGGAAAATGCGCCCGACGGAACCGCTTTTGCGGGTGTTTTTTCCGTTTTTCCGACAGACGGCCCGAAAAAGCACTTGACAAATTTCAATATATGGTTATATTACCAAATAACAAAACAAAAGCGGACCATTATGCTGAAATATGACAAAAACTGTTGCAGGAAAGAAGCGGAAGTATTCAAGGCGCTCGGGCATCCGACCCGCCTGTGGATCGTCCGTCAACTGGCCGGAGGCGAACACTGCGTTTGTGAGTTCGTCGACGCGGTCGGCGTGGACTTCTCCACCATCAGCCAGCATCTGGCGGTCCTGAAACGTGCCGGAGTCATCGAGGACGACAAACGCGGCAAGTCGGTTTATTACCGCTTGTGCTGTCCGTGCCTCCTCGACCTGATCGAATGCATCGCCGGCAGGAGTTGATGCCATGTAACGCTGCCCGCTTGCAAAGCGGAATGATATTTCGCCCGCTGGGCGACCAGCGCTGTCCGCCCGCTGGACTGTGTGCGGCAACGTGCCGCACCGAAGTTACTTTTCACCATTCATTTTGAGATTTGACAAAAGAAGGAAATAAATCCCATGATCATTTTTACCTGGCTTGCCGATTATCTGGCGTATTCCCTGTTGGCGCTGTCCCCCGATTCAAAGCTCGGAGGCGGGGTGCATTTCTTCATCGAAGACATCACCAAAATCTTTTTCCTGCTGGTCATCATGATCTATATCATCGGCCTGATCCGGGCCAGCCTCCCGATCGAACGAATCCGCACGTTCCTCATCGGGCGCAGTCGCCTGGTCGGTTATCTGGCCGCATCTCTGCTGGGTGCGGTTACGCCGTTCTGTTCGTGTTCCAGCATCCCGCTTTTTCTGGGGTTCACGGCGGCCCGGATCCCGGTGGGCATCACCCTGGCATTTCTGATCACCTCGCCGATGATCAATGAAGCGGCGATCGTAATGCTCGGCGGTTCCGTCGGCTGGGGTTTAACTGCCGCCTATGCCGGATTCGGCATGCTGGCGGGGATTCTGGGCGGATTCTTCTTTGACGCGATCAAGGCCGAACGTTTTCTCCAGGCCGAGCCGCCCCCGAAAAAATGCTGTTGCTGCGCCGGAGCCGCCGAAACCAGCGGGCCGGCCGCTTCTCCCGCCATAACCTGGCGCTACCGTCATACGTTCGCCCTGCGGGAAGTCTTGGACATTCTGAAACGGATATGGCTGTGGGTGGTGATCGGGATCGCGCTGGGAGCATTCCTGCATGGATACGTCCCTGCGGAATGGATATCCGAAAACCTGGGCGGGGGGCAGTGGTGGAGCGTACCGCTGGCCGTCCTGATCGGGATCCCGTCCTACGCCAACGCCACCGGCATCATCCCGGTGGTGGGGGCTTTGATGCAGAAAGGGCTTCCGGTCGGAACCGCTTTTGCGTTCATGCTGTCGACGACGGCGGCAAGCCTGCCCGAATTCATCATGCTCAAAAAGGTGATGACGACAAAAATGCTGGTCATCTTCGCGGTTTATCTGCTGGTGTTTTTCACCCTGTGCGGATGGCTCCTGAACCTGTTGTGGAGTTGAAAGATGCACGAATGTCCCGTCTTTCCTGAAAAATTCCGAAAGATAATTTGCAAAGCCGGCAAAGAAGCAATATTTTAAGATTATTCGGGAAAATATAATCCACTTTTGAGCATGAGGAGATTAAAAATGGAATGCACGAAAGAAGAACTGTATCAAGTCGGCTGCAACCAGAAAAAAATCCTTTACCTGATCCTTTGCGGATTTGCCTTAAATATCCTATGGTGGCACATGCTCGGCGTCCTGTTCTGGCTGCTTCAACTGGTATATACCATTATTGCGATTGTATTTGTATTTCAGTTCGGCACGTCCCTTAAGATCGGTCAGGTGGCGATGATCGGTATTCTGATCCTGCTGTTCATCCCGCTGGTCGGACTGTTGACGCTGTTGATATTGAACGGCAAAGCCACCAGGCTGCTGCGCGAAGGCGGTATTCGGGTCGGCCTGATGGGCGCTTCCCGGGAGAATCTGGAAAAATTGAAAATGAAAGCGACAGAATCAGCCCCGGAAACGACGGAATAATCCCGTCGCAATCCGATTGATATCCGACACGGACGGTTGGAAGCGGTTCTCTCGGAATTGATTCACGGGAGACACGGAGAATGATGATGCGAAAATTATTTCTTACCCTCCTGACAGTCATTACAGGCGCGTTTTCAACCTCATTTCTTGCCGCCCGTCCGGTGGAGTTTGAATACGGACTGAACCTGATGGACGGTATCCAGGTGCGGCAGACCTACGCGGGTATCCTGATCAGTATCGCCCAGCCCGCTTCCGACCGCACCCGTTACCTGCTTCGGGAGACCGATCAGAAAGAGCTCCGCCGCAATAAAATCATGACCTTTTCCTTCAAGTACCGCCTCTGGCCCGTCAAGCCCCGGCTTTACAACTGGACGCTGAAAAGCAACGTGTTGACCAGCCGCGAATTCCTGCCGGTATTCAATATCGGACGCCAATTCTCGTTCTTCGCCCTGAGCCAGGTGCCGCGCGGCAAACGCACCATCCGTACCGCGCCGACTTATTTTCCGGACTGGCCGCTGGTATTTGATTTCACCCCGTTCAGCCAGGGCAAATACGAATTAATTTACGGCAGCGCCGAGGTCGCGCTCCAGCTCTATAAACTCCACGACGTCAAAGTGGTCGTCGATATGTCCAACAACATCGTCGCCATCAACATCGATAATTACAAGATCATTTACCGGAAAAAGATCGAATACTTCCCCGACTGCTTCGGCTTCATTAATGTTCCGATCACCTATTCCGGCTCGCGCTGGGCGGAAAGCGTCCCCGCCATGGAAGTGTCCGATTTCCGCTATCATTACGGCTTCAGTGACTACAAAACCTCGCCGGACGCCCTCTATCCCCGCTTTCCGGTCGAACGTTACGAACGCCCCGAACGCCACCAGAAAGCCGACGCCCAATTCTGGCTCGGCCTCAGTTATTACCAGGGCGACTACGGCGCGCGCAAGGATTTCGTCGAAGCCGCCCGCCTGTTCGACAAAGCCGCGGGCGACGATCACGTGCTGGCCCAGTATTATATGGGAATATGTTACCTGTACGGGCGCGGCGTCGAACAATCCAACGCCAAGGCCTATGATTCGTTCCGCAAAGCGGCACGCAACTTCCACGACGCCTCCGGTTTCATGGCCGCCATGATGCAGTGCCAGGGCAAACAGCCTTTCGACGTAGCCCGTCCGAATGATCTTTTCATCTCCCTGCTGGCCCCGGCGGTCCTGCAGGGCAACGCCAACGCTTTTTACCTGAATTCCTGGCGAATGATGGCCCGAATTCTGCCCGGCGCAATCATTGCGACCACCTGGAGCGATGCCGTCCGGCGCGGACATCCCAAAGCCATGCTGTTGCAGCCGGGACTCCCCCCGGCGGAGTTTTTCCGCCGCAGTGAACAGACCGCCGCCAGGAATTACGTGCCGGGAATCGTCGCCGCGGGCGGCTGCCTGGTCACTGGCTACGGCACTCCGCCCGACCTCAAACGCGGCTTCGAACTCCTGTTGAAAGGAGCCGCCCTCGGTTCCGACCGCGGCGCACTCCAGGCCGGCAAATGTTATCTCGGCGGCCTCGGCACAACGAAGAATCCGGCCGAAGCGGAGAAACTCCTCCGTCCGCTGGCCTACAAAGGCAATCTCGAAGCCACCCTTCTATGCGGACTCTTCGATCCGACCCCCGATCCGGCCTCGGAACTCTATCTGAACGGCGACAAAAGCGGCGCTCTCGCCGCCTGGCTGAAAAGCAGCGAACCTCTCCATCAATACCGGGCCGGACTGTGCCTTGCAGCGGGTGAAGGGACGCAAGCCAATCCGCAGGAAGCCTTCGCTTGTTTTCAACGAGCGGCGAACAGCGGACTGCCGCAGGCGAATATGGAACTGGGAAACTGCTATGAATCCGGGCTTGGCGTCCGGCTGAAAAATCCCAATACCGCTTTCCAATTTTACGCCAAATCCACAGCCTATCCGCCGGGAACCCTGGCCTATGCCCGCAAATGCCTCGACCGCCGCATCGGCAAGGAGGCGCTGGCGGCAGTCAAAATCGCCGCCGATGCCGGAATCATCGAAGCCATACAGCTTTACGCGGAACTGCTGTTGAACGGTTTTCGTCCGGGCATTATTATGGACCGTGCCAAAGGTATCGAAGCCATGACTGCGGCCGCCGAAGCCGGTTCGATCCGGGCCATGTATATATTGGGCGACTGCTATTACCGGGGAATCGGCGTAAAAGTGGATAAAGACAAAGCCGCTGAATGGTGGAGCAAATACCAGACCGCTTCCGATGACCGGGACAACAATACGCTTGAGGAACTCGCCCCCTATTGGAAACCGCTGCCGAATTATCCCGAAACGATCAGCGTCAACGGGATGCCGAAATATGTTTCGGAATGGAGCGATCCTGCGGAAATCTATAAATACTATCTGAAATACTGATTTACCGGCAGTGGTCAATATGGCCGTCCTGATTCCGGGCGGGCCATAAAGAACCCCTTGCTTTTGGGTTTCCCGTATTTTTTCAAGAAAAACTTATAATCCCTGCTTGCAATTACGCTCCAATACACTATATTAAGGGCATGTTGTTTGCAATAGCAACATAAACGATGTGCACCCGTAGCTCAATTGGATAGAGCGTCTGGCTACGGACCAGAAGGTTAGGGGTTCAAGTCCCTTCGGGTGTACCATTTTTTCACCTTGATTCCAAGGCACTTACAAAATCCTCCCCGAACGCCGAATCTCAAAAAACGGCTGATGTTACGCCTCTTCTCCGTTTTGGACCATAACTCAGAGCTCCTTTTGAGTTCGGAGGGA
>CALABZ010000331.1 GCA_937888615.1 uncultured Lentisphaeria bacterium
GGGCCATCGAGTGGCACAACCCGAGGAAGGCGTTCGCAAAGGCCATGCCGGCGATAGTCGCCGCGTGGTGAATCTTTTCGCGGGCCTGCTCGTTGTCCGGCTGGTTATAGCTCGTCGGCAGGTACTTGAAGACCAGCCGCGCGGCTTCGCGGGCCAACGCATTGGTGTATTCGCTGGCCATGATCGACACGCGGGCTTCAAGAGCGTGAACCAGAGCGTCAACGCCGCTGTAGGCGGTCAGTTTCTTCGGCATGCCCATCACCAGCTTGGTGTCGACGATCGCCATGTCGGGGGTCAGTTCATAATCGGCCAGCGGGTACTTCATGCCGGTCTTTTCGTCGGTGATCACCGCGAACGGGGTCACTTCGGAACCGGTGCCGGAAGTGGTCGGGATTGCCACCAGCATGGCCTTTTCGCCGAGCTTCGGGAACTTGTAGACACGCTTGCGAATGTCCATGAAGCGGAGCGCGATATCCTCGAACTGAATATCCGGGTGTTCGTAAAGCATCCACATGATCTTGGCCGCGTCCATCGGAGAACCGCCGCCGAAAGCCACGATGGTATCGGGTTTGAACGCTTTCATGCGTTCGGCTCCGCGATAAGCGCAGCGCAGGGTCGGGTCCGGTTCCACTTCGGAGAAAACCTCCACCTTGATGTCCATTTCCTTCAGGAAGTCGACCATATTGCCGAGGATGTCGGAATTGACCAGAAAATTATCGGTGACGATGAACGCGCGCCGCCGTCCTTCTTCCTTCAGGTCGCGCAGGGCTTCGTTCAGGCAGCCGTATTTGAAGTAGACTTTTTCGGGGACACGGAACCAGAGCATGTTTTCCCTCCGTTCGGCAGTGGTTTTGATGTTCAACAGATGTTTCGGGGCTACGTTCTGGCTGACCGAGTTGCCGCCCCAGGTGCCGCAGCCGAGGGTCAGGGACGGGTCAAGCTTGAAGTTGAACACGTCGCCGATGGCGCCCTGGCTGGAAGGCATGTTGATCAGCGTACGGCAGGTCTTCATTTCCGTACCGAAACGCTTGATGCGGTCCAGGTTGTTCGGGTTGGTGTAGAGTACGCTGGTGTGGCCGAGGCCGCCGAAGTCCAGCAGTTCCTGGGCGCGCTTCAGGGCCGCGTCGAAATCCTTCGCCTTGTACATGGCCAGCACGGGGGAGAGTTTTTCCACGCTGAACGGATAATCCGCCCCGACGCCGTCGGTTTCGCCGATCAGCACCTTGGTGTAGGCGGGCA
The DNA here is from genome assembly GCA_937888615.1 of uncultured Lentisphaeria bacterium. Classification (GTDB taxonomy): domain Bacteria; phylum Verrucomicrobiota; class Lentisphaeria; order Victivallales; family Victivallaceae; genus UBA5239. The sequence continues at coordinate 1,240 of CALABZ010000331.1, forward strand.
CTTCGATTCCGGCCATGGCGGCAATCTTCACCGCGCTCTGACCGACGATGTTGGCGTTCAGCTTGCCGTCGATCACCAGGATTTCGGCGACTTTCTTCGCTTCCTTGGCGTTCAGGATATAAGCGCCGCGCTTGACGAACTCCTTCTTGACCTCGGCGTAAATGGCGTCCACCACCACCACCGACTGTTCGGAGGCGCAGATCATGCCGTTGTCGAAGGTCTTGCTCTGGAGAACCGAGCTGACGGCCATCTGAATGTCGCAGGTTTCGTCCATGATCGCCGGCGTGTTGCCGGGACCGACGCCGACCGCCGGAACACCGCTCGAATAAGCGGCTTTTACCATGCCGGGACCGCCGGTGGCCAGAATCATATTGATGTCGGAATGACCCATCAGGTGCTTGCTCTGCGCCACGGTGGGTTCGTCGATCCAGGCGATGATGCCTTCCGGGGCGCCGGCCTTGACGGCGGCGTCCAGCACCACTTTGGCGGCGGCGATCGTGCTTTTCTTGGCGCGCGGATGGGGACTGAAGATGATGCCGTTGCGGGTCTTCAGCGCCAACAGGGATTTGAAGATCGCCGTGGAGGTCGGGTTGGTCGTCGGCACGATCCCGGCGATGATGCCGACCGGTTCGGCGATTTTGATGATCCCGAATGCGTCGTCGTATTCGATTTCGCCGCAGGTCTTCTCATTCTTGTAACGGTTGTAAACGGATTCGGAAGCGAAATGGTTTTTGATCACTTTGTCTTCGATAACGCCCATGCCGGTTTCCGCCACGGCCATTTTCGCCAGCGGAATCCGTTCGTCGTTAGCGGCAAGAGCGGCGGCGCGGAAAATTTCGTCCACCTGTGCCTGGGTGTAGGTCGCATAAACAGCCTGTGCTTTTTTCACCCCGGCAATAACGGCGTCGAGTTTTTCCATGTCGAGCTCGTCCTTGGTCTTTTCGACCACTGTATTTTTTGCTTTTTCGATAGTCATGATCAACCTCCTCAGGCTCATGGTTTATTTCATACAAATATATTGATATTTTTTTATCTATTATTAAAAATACCGCAAAAAATGAGAAATACAAGCCGGAAAAGCAAAAAATAGATATTTTTTTATCTAACTCCCTTTATTCTACAATTTCCTCCTCAAATATTGAATGTTTCCATCAAAAATTCTATAGCAAAATTACATTTATACTTCTGTTGTTGAATGGGATAACATGATTTCAAACTTCGGAGCCGGAGCGGGCACTGTGGGGAATTCGGCGCATTCGAGAATGGTTTCACCGATGGTGAGCCATTCCGGCCTCTCGCTCAACGTTGAAAAATCAACTACGTGATTTTTCAACATCGCTTCCGGTCGGGCGGATGTGTTTCCCAGCGCCTAACGGCTTACTTTTGTTTCGCCTTGCAGGCGACCAGCGCTATCCGCGCGCTGGGCAGCGTCCGGGCAGCGCCCGGTGGCAAACTTGATTTCCTCCTCAAATCAAGGAGTTCAATCACCGAAATAACGCCGTATCATCCGAATCATATAATCGATTTTCGGTTCGGTCATGCCGGGATAAACCCCGACCCAGAGACTGTCGTTCATAATGCGGTCGGTATTTTTCAGGTCTCCGGCAATCCGGTAGTCGCGTCCTTTTTCAAGGTCGCCGAAGCAGGGCTGGCAGGTCAGGTTGCCGCCGAAAAGATTCCGGGTCTGAATCCGGTTCTCCTCCAGATAACAGGCGAAATCATTGCGCCCGCCATTCCGGAGCGTCATCAGAAATCCGAACCAGGAGGGTTCGCTCCCCGGCGTAGGTTCGGGGAGGATCAGGTGTTGTTCGAGTCCTTCCAGTCCGGCCCGGAGCCGATTGAAATTAGCTTGCCGCCGGACGGTGAATCCGGGCAGTTTTTCGAGCTGGGCGCAACCGATGGCGGCCTGCAAGTCGGTCGCTTTCAGGTTGTAGCCGAAATGGCTGTAGACATACTTATGATCGTAACCCGGCGGCAGTTCGCCGAACTGTTTCGAGAAGCGGCATCCGCAACTGTTGTCGCAACCCGGCCCGCACCAGCAGTCGCGCCCCCAGTCACGCAGGGAAAGCATGATCTTTTTCAGGAGCGGATCGGAAGTATAGACAGCCCCGCCCTCGCCCATCGTCAGGTGATGGGGCGGGTAAAAACTCGACGTCCCGATATCACCGAAGGTTCCGGTGAAACGGCCGCCGAATTTCGAGCCGAACGCGTCGCAGTTGTCCTCGATCAGCCACAATCCGTGGCGGTCGCAGAACGCCCGGACCAGGTCCGCCCGAAATGGATTTCCGAGCGTGTGAGCAGTGAAAACCGCCCGGGTGCGCGGGGACAACGCCTGTTCCAACAATGCCGAATCGAGATTGCCGTAGAGATCGGTATCCACAAACACCGGCACCGCGCCGTATTGAACCACCGGCGCCACCGTGGTGGGAAAACCGGCGGCGACCGTGATCACTTCATCGCCCCGGCGAATGCGGCGTTCGCCAAGGAGCGGCGAAGTCAGGGCCATGAACGCCAGCAGATTGGCCGACGAACCGGAATTCACCAGCAACGACCAGCGGCATCCCAGGTACTCCGCCAATTCGTGTTCGAACCGGACCGCCCATTTACCGGCGGTCAGCCAGAACTCCAGCGCCGCGTCCGTCAGGTTCAGCATTTCGCGTTCATCGAAGACCCGTCCGGCGTAATTCACCCGCGAGGTATTTTCATCGAACGCCTCTTCCCGCCCGTGCACGAGCCGGTAATATTCAGCCACCTGCGCTAAAATCGATTCTTTCAGTTCGTTTATTCGGTCCATGAGAGACCTCCGGCTGAGGCGTCGCGCAGGTAGGCTTCCAGATCGGCGCCGGTATTCACCCGCCCCTCGGTATAATAATCCCGATACCAGGCGGCGGTTTTTTCGAAACAGACGGCATTGCTCCAAACGCCGCACCAACCGAGTTTTTCGCGGGCTTTCGAACAGTCCAGTTTCAGGATTCCGGCCTCATGCGGAGCATCCGGCGGCGGATTCGGGCGGAAACGAATGGCGGGCCAAACCCGCCCAAGGGCAGCGGCTGCCTCTTCCACCGTCAGGACTTCGTTTTCGGCGGGGCCGAAGTTCCACGCTTCCGCACAGGAAGCATCGCCCCGGTAAAGTTTCTGCCCCAACAACAGATAACCGCTCAACGGCTCCAGAACATGCTGCCACGGGCGAATCGCTTCGGGACTGCGGATTTCCTCGACAGCCGAAGCAACGGCGGACCGGATCAGGTCCGGCACCAGCCGGTCGGCGGCCCAATCGCCGCCGCCGATCACATTGCCCGCCCGGGCGCTGGCGATCAGCGGTGCTCCGATTTCCCGGAAAAACGAACGGCGATACGCCGAAGTCACCAGTTCCGCACATCCTTTCGAAGCACTGTAGGGGTCGTAACCGCCCAGCGAATCGGTTTCGCAATAGGGGCGGGGGTGCTCGAAATTCTCGTAACATTTGTCGCTGGTGACCACCACCACCGCCCGGAGACCCGGCAGATAGCGGCATTGTTCGAGCAGATTGGCGGTCCCCATCACATTCGTCTGAAACGTCTCCAGAGGCTGCCGGTACGAAAGCCGAACCAGCGGCTGTGCCGCCAGGTGGAAAATGATTTCGGGGCGGAACGTCTTCAATGATTTTGCCAGCAATGCGGTATCCGATATGTCGCCGGTCACGGATTCAACCGGCAAATTGAGCAGACGGTAATGCGACGGCCCATCCGGGGGCGCCAGCGCATAGCCCGCCACCCGGGCGCCGAGACGAACCAGCCAAGCGGCCAGCCACGATCCCTTGAATCCGGTATGGCCGGTAATCAGTACCCGCGTACCGTTGTAGATATTATCAAACATGGCGTCCCCAATATTTCATCCAGGGAGCATTCCCTTTCTTCCATAATTCATTGAGCAATTGATGTTCCCGCGGCGTGTCCATGCACTGCCAGAAACCGTAGTGCCGGTAAGCGGCGACATCCGAACCGGCCGCGGCGTTCGTCATCGGCGCGGCTTCCAGAAACATGTCTTTCGAAGAGAGATATTTATGGATGAATCGGCGATCCATGACCATGAAGCCGCCGTTGATGTATTTATCATCGCCGGGGGGTTTCTCCCGAAATCCCTGCACAACATCACCGGCCAGTGACAGTTCGCCGAAGCGTCCCACCGGATTGACGGCGGAAATCGTCAGGAGTTTCCCCGCCGTTTTATGAAATTCCAGCAGTTCGTCGATAGCGACATCGGCCACCGCGTCGCCGTAGGTCAGAAAGAAAAACTCGTCGTCCGGCTCCAGATAACGCGCCGCAATACGGACCCGGCCGCCGGTCATGGTGTCAAGACCGGTGTTGGCAAGCGTGACTTCCCAGTTTTCCTCGCCGGAATGATCGTGATACGTGATATCGCGTTCCCTGCCGAGCCGAATTGTGATATCCGCCGAACGCGCATGATAATTCAGGAAATAATCAATGAACTCCTCGCGCTTGTACCCGAGACAAAGGATAAAGCGGGTCACGCCGAATGCCGCATAATTTTTCATAATATGCCAGATAATCGGCTGCTCGCCGATGGGGACCATCGGTTTCGGAAGCAGTTCGGTTACATCGCGGAGGCGGGTTCCCTGTCCGCCGCACAAAATCATTACCGGCGGAACTTTGGTCGGATTCTTGCTTTTCATGGCTACCACCCTGTTACGGATTTACTTTTCCCGAAAATATAATCGCGGAAATTCAAATATTCAATACCGCCGGTTGTATTTCCCCGAAATCAATGTATAATGATTTCAGGAACCCGAACAAACGAAGGAAGAAAAACATGGAACGAAACATGCTCTTCACAAGCCTCCTCGGAGCGTCGATGATTTTCGCCGCCGGCCTGGTCCATGCTCAGGTCATTGAAATCAAAACCTCCGAAGACTGGCGCAACGCAAGTAACGTCAAAACCCTCGAAGACGGCACGGAAGAAGTTACCGGCAAAAAGCTTCTGCAATCTAAAAAAACGTTTGAAATTGATCCGGCCAAAACCTATAAACTTTCGGGCGAATTCAAATCCGCCGGTGATGCCAAAAACCGGATTTACCTGGGATTCATCGTCCTCGACGCCAAAGGCAACCAGATTACCGCTCCCATGGTGAATGCCGTGCGGGGCACCGATACCGAACTCGTCGAAGCCTGCGGCGTTTCCGATACCATTATCAAAATTAAAGACGGTTCAAAATGGAAAACCATCGCCCATTACCGCCTGGCGATCAACGCTGTCGAGGATTATTCGGATCTGCCGAACACCAACCTTCTCAAACCCGCGACTAAAGAAGTGAAAAAGGACGGCGATGTATACACGGTCACCCTGAGCGAACCCATTGGCAAAGCCCTCGAAGCGGGAACCAAGCTCCGTCAGCACGCTGGCGGCGGCTTTCTTTACACCGCCGGGAGCCAGATAGTGGGCGATAAATGGACGACGCTCAGCGGAACAATCACCGGACAGGCCAAGTCAGGCTGGAACCCTAAAATCTGGCCGCCCGCCACCGCCAAAGCCCAGATTCTAGTCCTGGTCAACTGGGGCGCCAACAACAAAAATATGACCCTGCTCCGCAATATCAAACTCGAAGAAGTGACCGTCAAATAAATCTTTTAAAACCGGGTTGCCTGTTTATGCCGGGTTCAATAAAAGGAGCCCGGCATTTTCATTGCTCACGTCGAATAAAATCCTCGACCGCGGCCAGAAGGTCGTCCACCACCGGGTATTCGGGAGGCAGCGCCCCTTCGCTCAATACTTTTTCACCGTAACCGGTCCGAACCAGGTACGAAACGGCGCACCCGGCATTGCGCCCGGCCTCCAGATCGCTCAACCGGTCGCCCACCATAAAAGACCGGGTCATGTCGATGTCGTATTTCGCGGCGGCGGCCAACAGCATGCCCGGCGCAGGCTTGCGGCAGGCACATTCCCCGGTGAACTTCTCGTGATGGGGGCAGTAAAAAAACTCATCCACATCCGCGCCCTGTTCCGCCAGGAGTTCACGGATACGCCGGTGGACGGCATGAATGTCTTTTTCCTGATACATGCCGCGAGCCACCCCTGCCTGATTGGTCACTACGATCCGGAGGAAACCGAGTTCCTTCAGTTTTTTCAGTGCCTCGGCGGTGCCGGGTACAATTTCGACCTTTTCGGGTTCGTAAAGATAATCGACTTCGACATTGACCACGCCGTCGCGGTCCAGAAAACATGCTTTATTCATCAACCGTGTCCTGATTCCGTTGTATTTATGCCATTTGCACATGGCGCATATACGGATATTGTAGCACGGGAAGTGTTTTTTTCCAGTCGCCCGTCCAAATAATCGCCACAAACTGTCTTGAAAGCGACGACGATTTTCAATATCGCGATAAAAACTTGCACAAATTTTTACAGGCTATTGATTTTTACTGAGAATTATAACTAAATGGCGGGAGAGGGGGTATTCCGACCGCTACACCTGAACAGAAACCGGAGGGGCCCCCCGATCATCGGATTCACGCGCCCGCCGCCGGAACAAAATTCATCAACGCAAACACGATTAATGAAATAAAATGATATAGATAATTTCCCATATCCCCCCTACTCCGGTACCCAAAAGTTCTTTCTAAATTTGTTTTTATGACAAACTGTGTTATATTAGCGTAATAATCAGAAAATTCAAGTACGAATCATGGATGATATAGCAGAAATAATCAGACGGCTGGGCAACGGCGAAATCGACGTATTGACGGCATTGGCCCAGGCCTCGCAGGGAAACGGCTTCACCGATATCGGCGTGGCCCGGGTGGATCATTCACGCCGGGAGCGTTGCGGGTTCCCCGAATTCATTTACGGAGCCAACAAAACCACCGCCCAGATCTGCCTGATCATTCAGGAATTGATAAGCTCCGGACAACCGGTGCTCGTCACCCGGATCAAACCGGAAAGCGCCGAAATCGTCTGCGCCGAATTTCCGCGCGCCGAGTACGACGCCGAAGCCGCGACGCTGTCAATCCGCCTCGATGAACCACCCGAACCCAAGGGGCGGGTGCTGGTCGTAACAGCAGGGACCTCCGATTTGCCGGTGGCACGGGAAGCCGCCGCCGTGCTTTCGCTATGCGATATCGGAGTCGAAATACTCAACGATACCGGCGTGGCCGGGCTCCACCGGATCATCGCCGAAACCGGGCGACTTAGAAGCGCCGACGCGGTGATCGTGGTCGCCGGCATGGAAGGCGCCCTCCCCAGCGTGGTGGGCGGCATGGTCAAATGCCCGGTGATCGCAGTTCCCACCAGCGTCGGCTACGGGGCGGCGTTGAACGGCTTTTCCGCTCTGCTGGGAATGCTGAACAGCTGCGCCTCCGGCCTGACCGTAGTCAACATCGACAACGGATTCGGCGCCGGCTGTGCGGCGGTCCGGATTCTCAACGGCATGATCAAATAACTTCAACGCGGCGTGTGCGCTCCGGCTTTTTTCCGTTTTTTCTCGGTTGCGGATTAGAGTTTTACAGCAAACCGGTATATATTTTCTTTTTAATAAATTTAATGTTCATATGCAGGTTCTTTAACAATACCAAAGGATCTCGTTATTAATATTCTGAATTTCCAGGAGATCAATAAAATGACGACTAAACCGAAATATAAATACCCGGAACCGGTGAAAATCGAAAACCGCCAATGGCCGGACCGGATCATCACCACCCCCCCGATGTGGGTGTCGGTGGATTTGCGCGACGGCAATCAGGCGTTGCCGGTCCCGATGGACCCGGAAACTAAAATTCATTTTTTCAAGATGCTCTGCGATATCGGCTTCAAGGAAATCGAAGTCAGTTTCCCCTCCGCCTCTCAGGACGATTTCGACCTCGTCCGCCGCCTGATTGAAGAAAACCTGATCCCCGACGATGTCCGCATCTCCGTACTGACCCAGGCCCGCAAGCACCTGATCGAACGCACCGTCGAATCGCTGAAAGGCGTGAAACAGGCGATCGTCCACCTGTATGTGGCCACCTCGGACCTCCACGGCAAATTCGTTTTTAACCGCAGCCGCGAAGAAGTCTTGAAAATGGCGGTGGAAGGTACTCAGATGGTGATGGACGCCTTGAAAGCCAATGGCTTCGGCAAGGAAATCGGCTACGAATTCTCGCCCGAGGAATTCACCGATACCGACCTTGATTTTGCGCTGGACGTCTGCAAGGCGGTCAAGGAAACCTGGGGTCCGTCCGCCAAAAAAGATTTTATCCTGAACCTGCCGGCGACAGTTGAACGCCGCCCCCCCTATCAATACGCGGACATGATCGAAGTCTTTATCCGCAAATACCCCTATATGGCCGAAACCACCGTCAGTCTGCACGCCCATAACGACCAGGGCTGTGCCGTGGCCGCCACCGAAATGGCGTTGCTGGCCGGGGCCGAACGCGTCGAAGGAACCATCTTCGGGCATGGAGAACGCACCGGAAATCTGGATATTTCAATTCTGGCATTGAACCTGCAGGCGCGCGGCATTGATACGGGACTGGATTTCTCGAACATGCCGGCGATCGTCGAACAAGTCGAGAGCGCCTCCGGAATCAGCGTTCATCCGCGTCATCCCTATGCGGGGGCACTGGTTTTTACCGCATTCTCCGGCTCCCACCAGGACGCCATCCGCAAAGGCATGGAAACCGATGTCCGCGCGAAGTCGAGCGAATACTTCGAACAGGGCTGGCGGGTGCCGTACCTGCATATCGACCCGGCCGACGTCGGGCGCCAATATGAAAAACTGATCCGCATCAACAGTCAATCCGGCAAAGGCGGAATCGTTTTTGTCCTCGAAAATGAATTCAATATCTTTCCGCCCCGGGAAATGCACCCGGATATCGGAAAAGTCATCCAGAAGGTGGCCGACAGCCGGGGCGGTGAATTAAGCACCGTTGAAATCCGGGATATTTTCCTGGAAAATTTCGTCAACGTCCGGGGCCCTTTCATCCTGAAGAAATATTCCCGCGACGACCTTGATGACGGCGGCACCCATATTCGCGCTCGGATTGAAATCGAAGCATTCGGCAAAGGATATACTCTGGACGCCGAGGGCAACGGCCCGATTTCCGCAGTCGTTGCGGCCATTGCCAAATGCTCGGAAATCCCGGAATTCTCCCTGGTGAACTATTCGGAAAAATCCCGCGGCGAAGGAGCTGAAGCCACCGCGCTCGCATTTGTCGGCCTGAAATTCGGCGAAAGGACCATCTATGCGGCGGGTGAACACTCAAACATTAACCGCGCCGCCATCGGCGCACTCTTCAGTGCCCTGAACCGGGCCGCCGCCGAACTGAAGTTCAACTGATCAACGGAGGAGTCCAATAAAATGAAAACATCACGATTGATCGCAGTAATCATAATCGTAATCCTGGCGATTCATGTCGTTGCAATCGGGTTGTTTTATTATAAGGGGAAAAAGAGCTCGGCCGAAGCGCCACCGCCGGACCCGGAGGTCAAAAAAGCGGTCAATCCGCTTTTCGGTACGCATTTCATCTATCGCAACGCCATCCAGGGAAACCTGCCGGCAGTCCCGGAAACCGCCGAAATTCACGCGGGAATCCTGGTCAATTTGAACAGCCGTCAGGTTCTCTGGTCCAAAAATCCCCGTCAGGGATATCCGATCGCCTCCATGACCAAAATGATGACATTGTTGCTGGCGGCGGAAGCCATGGAGCGCAATCCAAAACTGGACCAAGACACCCCTGTCAAGGTCACGCTGGCCTCCAGCAAAATCGGCGGCAGTCAAGTGTGGCTTGATCCGCGGGAAACCTTTCCCCTTGGAGAATTACTGAAAGCCGTAGCCATCAAAAGCGCCAACGACGCCGCCTATCTGGTGGCGGAATATATCAACGACGGCGATGTCGCCGGATTCGTCGGTCGCATGAACCGCCGCGCCCACGAACTGCGAATGCCCAGCACGGCATTTGTCAACCCCTACGGACTGAAAGCCGAGGACGGCAAAAATTCCGTCAGCAGCGCCGAGGGAATGGCGATCCTGGCCGAATATATTCTGGAATACCCGGATATCATGGCTCTGTGTTCCACGCGCACCGCCAAGTTCCGTCCCGACGGCGTCAAGGGACAACTGCAATTGACCAGCACCAATCATCTGCTTGACCGTTGTCCCGGTGTTGATGGATTAAAAACCGGTTATATCAAAGAGTCGGGTTTTTGTATTACCATTACCTGTTTGCGCGGCGGCAAACGGATGGTTGTGGTGGTGATGGGCTCGCCGTCCAGCGCCAAGCGCAATGCCGCCGTGACAAAATTGCTCGACTGGGGATACAAACGGGATACGGAGTTGGACAACCCATTGACTCATTTGTCCAGCGAAGCGAAGTCTTTCGGAGAAAAGGTGGCGACGGGAACCCTGCCTCCACCACCGAAGATATTGCCGAAAAAATAAGGGTCCCTCTAAAAATCGGCTTGAGCGGAAAAACAACGGATTGCGGTTCGGAGTCGTGATTTTACAAGTGGCTGGCTATCAGAGGTAACCAGCCGCGTGCAAAGTCGCGGATACGGACGCAAAACGCATTTTTCAGCCAAGTTTTCCAATTTTTAGAGGTACCCTTAATTCTTCAAAGCGAATTATGGCGGTGAAACGAGGTTCTGACAACACTTCCCGGCGCATAATTGGTATTATGGGTAAACTGATATTCGAGCGCAGTAATCATTTGGCCGAATACTTCATCCTGATTGATATCCAGTCCGATAGCGCCCGGAGTGTGATACCCGACCTTGGGAACGGGATCGAATACGCTGATCATGAAGTCTTTAGATTTCCAATCGTGGCGTTTCAGGACTTCGCAAATACCGATGGCGTTGTTATCGCACATTGAAATAAACGCAGTTTTTCTGGCAATCCGTTTGCTCTGAATAAGTTCTTCAACCATTTTGGCGGTCTGGTCTTCCTGCGGTCCGCAATTCATCACAATGAAATTCTCCATGGGGAATTGATGATTGGCCAACCCAATCCGGAGATCCCCGACCAGACGTTCAAGGATGGCTTCGTTGACCACCTTGAACTCTTCTTCGCCCATGCTGCGCGAAAGCGAACGGCCATCGACGGAAGCAAGCACAATATAACGGATGTCATTTTTGAGAAAATGATTCATCAACCGCAACTGCACCATGTTCAACAGGGGATGAATATGGTTGGGCTGGCATCCCTGCGGGCCGATGATCTCAATCACCAGATAGGGTTTGCCGGTTTTTTTCAACAATTCCTGAAGCTGATGCCGCGCCCCCAGGGGATCGAACATGACATAACAGTCGAGGTCGTCCGTCCTCAAGTCGAGGTCGTCCACATATTGAAAACCCATCACATGATTTCCGAGTTCCATCAGTTTTTTCTGCAGATAATACAGAAGTTGCATCTGCTGCGGAGGATTGGCGGTGGAACTCAGCAGAGCGTAATTGGCGAGAAGCCCGATATGCTTGCCGCGTAAAATTGATAATTTCTCGATTGAACGAAGCGAAATAACCCGGGTTTTGTTGCCCCGCCGCGCCGACACATACCCTTTGCGGGAAAGAATTTTCAGAGCCCTTTGAGCCGTCATGCGACTGATGCTGTAGATCTTCGTGAATTCCTCCAGCGTAGGCAATTCGCTATGCAAAGGATATTCGCCGCTCTCAATCTTCTGAATAATTTTATCTGCAATCAACGGAAATTTCAATTTCTGTGACATAGCCGTTCACCCTGCGCAATTTATCTTCCTCATATGGTCAGAAGATAATATAGCACCCTTTACGGGAAAGTCCAATTTGCGCCGGAAGCTTCCTCGGAAGCGCTAAAAAGTCCTGGACCGAGGCTTATGATTTTCCCGGCTTCTTCCAGGCATAGTTAAATGCAAAAAGGAATCCGCCGTAAGCAACATTGAGCAAAGTCCAGATAATAAGGAGGCCTATGGCAAGCTTTTTAAGCGGAATCAGAAGATCACTGATCAGAATGCTGTCACCCACCGGAGCATAAAAATTCAGAGAGGAGTAGTAATCGTTAACCAGCAAGAAGTTGAATTCATTCAATTTCTTGCTCAAGTCAACAACGTTCTTCACACTCTCTTTCAGTAATTGATCAAACTGCGCCTGCCCGGTCGCCGGTACCGGCGTCGAAACTTCATTGAGTTTATTCAGGATTCCCTGATAAAACGCAACCTCGGTTTCCTGTTTGGCAATTGAATTAGCAAGGACCATATTCTGTTCCGCGAGCTGTTTGCGAAGGCTGTTCGAGGCATCGC
>CALABZ010000332.1 GCA_937888615.1 uncultured Lentisphaeria bacterium
CGAAGGTCTGGTAGAGTTTTTCCGCAAGAGCGGGGCCGCCGACGAATACGGCGGTGGAGAACATGTCGGCGTCGGTGGCGTTGCGGGTCAGGACGGTGACGGAGAGCATGTTTTCGATCGGCAGACCGGTTTTCGGATTGACGATATGGGTGTAATGCTTACCGTTAAACGTGACGTAACGCTCGTAATTGCCGCTGGTGGCCACGGATTGGTTCAGGAGGCGGATAACGCCGCAGATTTTGTCTTTGTCCAGCGGATTGCGGATGCTGACGGTATAGAATTGTTTCTTGCGAGGCGGCACCGGGAAGCAATAGATGTTGCCGCCGAGGTTGATGATGCCGGAAGTGATGCCGAGTTTGCGGACGTTTTCGGCGGCCATATCCACCGCATATCCTTTGGCGACGCCGCCGAGATCGATGCCGATCCCCTCGACTTTAAAACGGATAGTGCGGTTTTTGTCGTCAAAAATCACCTTGTCGAAACCGACCCGTTTCAGGGCTTCGTCGATTTCGCCCCGCGGGGGGACTTCGCTGCGCTTGCGGTAAAAGCCCCATAACTCCATCAGCGGCCGGACCGTCGGGTCGAACGCGCCGTCGGAGAGGCGCCAGGCTTCGCGCGCCTTCACCAGCACCTGCCAGAGTATTTCGGAACATTTGAACGGTTTGTCATAAGCGCTGTGATTGAGTTTGTACAGTTCGCTTTCCGGACTGAAAGTGCTGCATGTTTTTTCCACCAGTTGAAAAACATTCTGCGCCAGGTCTCCGGCCTTTTCAGTCAGGTCCGGGCGTCCGTAAAACTTCACCTGTGCGATGGTGCTCATGCACGGAAACGTCCGCTCCTGCCCTTCCGTTTCGGAAGCCGCGGGGGGGGCGGGCGGACGATGCAGCAGTGCCACCAGCGTACCGATGACGGCGACCGCGGCCAGGATCAGGTAATAATGCTTTTTGGATAATTTGGTTTGTTCGTCCATGGATTAGCCTCGCGGATGAAATTGACGGTGGATGTTCAACAGGGTTTTCTGGTTGACATGGGTATAAATCTGGGTGGTACTGATGTCGGCGTGGCCGAGCATTTCTTGAATCACCCTCAAATCGGCGTTATTCTCCAGCAGGTGGCTGGCGAAAGAATGGCGCAGGGTATGGGGGTGGATGTTTTTATCGATGCCGGCGAGCCGGGCGGCGTCCTTGACGATGCGCCAGATCCATTCGCGGTCGAGCCGTTTGCCGTTTTGTGAAAGAAACAGCGTGGTTTCGTTCTCACGGCGCACGAGTTCGGGGCGGATGTCGGCGAGATAGCGGCGAAGCAGGTTTCCGGCGGTGCGGCCGAACGGGACGATCCGTTCCTTATTTCCCTTGCCGACCACCCGGATGATTTCCTCGTCGAAATGGATCGAACTCACTTTGAGCCCGGCCGCCTCCGATACCCGCAGTCCGCAGGAATAAAGCACCTCCAGGATCACCTTGTTGCGGAACAGGAGCGGGTCTTTGCCCGCCGGATAAGCTGTCAGCAGACGGTCCACCTCTTCCGTTGACAGGAAATCCGGCAGGATTTGCCAGAGCTTCGGGGAGTCCATGACCTCGGTGATATTGCGGTCGAGGATGCGTTCCTGGAAGAGATAGCGGAACAGCATTTTGATCGCCACCAGCCGTCTTGCCAGCGTGGCGGGTTCGAACCCCTCGTCCTTGCGGGTGCCGAGGTAATCGATAATATGACCGCGCTCGACCTCGCCGAAATCATGCATTTCCCGGCTTTCCAGGAATGCGGTGAAATCCGTCAGGTCGCTATGATAGGCGCTGACCGTGTTCCGGCTAAGCCCTTTTTCCACGGTCAGATACCCGCAAAAATGTTCCAGAATTCTCTGCATCATGCTGTTAATATAGCCGCATATTCCGGAAAAACGAGTGATGTATGAAAAATTATTGTGTGATTGGCGCGGATGATTTTTCATTTTCCGGTGGGGGGTCTTCTTTTTCTAAACCGGACTGGCAAAAAAGTATTTCCGAGTGTAGATTTACCGTAAACCAAGAGCAAGGATAATTTACTGTATGTTTCCGATTCAAGATCCGATTTTGACTTTTACTTTGTTGATGCTGATGATTTTTATCGCGCCGCTGGCGGCCGGACGGCTGAAAATTCCGGATCTGGTATTGCTGATTGCGGGCGGAGCCCTGCTGGGGCCGAACGGGGTCGGGATGATGGAACGGAATTCCGCGGTTACGATGCTGGGTTCGATCGGATTGCTTTACATCATGTTTATCGCCGGGTTGGAGATCGACCTCAACCGTTTCATGCGGACCCGCAACCGCAGTATTGTCTTCGGGCTGTTCACGTTCTCCATCCCGCTGGCTTTCGGGACGGTGGCGGCGCGTTATCTGTTGAATTTCGACTGGATGACTTCGGTACTGCTGGCCAGTATGCTGTCTTCGCATACTTTGCTGGCTTATCCGATTGCAAGCCGTTTCGGCATCACAAGGAGCGAACCGGTCGTGATTACGGTCGGCGGCACCATCATCACCGATACGCTGGCGCTGCTGGTTCTGGCGGTGGTGGCGGACTCGGCCCGGGGTGTGGAGATGGGCGCGATGTTCTGGGTGTTGCTGGCGGCGGGGATGGGGGGACTGATTCTGTTGACGTCGTTTGTGGTGCCGTGGATTACGCGCTGGTTTTTCCGAAATGTGACGGAGAGCGGCGGCGCGCAGTTCCTGTTCGTCATCGTGGTGGTTTGCGGGTGTGCTTATCTGTCGCATTTTGCCAAGATGGAACCGATTATCGGGGCATTTCTGGTCGGGGCGGTGTTCAGCAGGCTGATCCCGGAACGCAGTGCGTTGATGAACCGCCTGCTTTTTGTGGGAAATACACTGTTCATTCCGTTTTTCCTGATCTCGGTGGGGATGCTGGTGAACCTCCGGGTCATGGGTGCTTCGCCGCGCGGCTGGCTGGTGGCGGCGGTGATGGTCGTCAGTCTGATCATTACGAAATATCTGGCCGCCTGGGTGACGCAGAAATTATTTGGATACGGCGGAGACGCGGGGCGGGTTATATTCGGACTCAGCGTGGTGCAGTCCGCGGCTACGCTGGCGGCGGTGATCGTCGGTTATGAACTCAAAATATTCGATGAAACGGTATTGAACGGAGCCATCGTCATGATTCTGGTGTCCTGCCTGCTGGGGGTGTGGACGGTGGACCGCTACGGGCGCAGTCTGGTCAGCGACGAAGCCCTGCCGGACGAGGCGCTGCCCGCCGAAGAACGGCTGATGGTGTCGGTCAGCAATCCCGATTATTCCTTGCGTCTGCTGAAACTTTCATTTTTGCTCCGTGACCGGAGTCGGCGCGGCAGTATTTACCCGGTAACGATCGTCAACGACCTGGACGATACCGACGATGCGGTGGCCCGGGGCGAAAAGCTGTTGACCTCCTGCCTGACGGAGGGGGCTTCCGCCGAAATGGAAGTCACCCCGTCGGTCCGGGTGGACCTGAACCCGTCCGACGGACTGGTGCGGGCGGCCCGTGAATTGCGGGCCACGCTGGTGCTGGCCGGATGGAGCCGGAAACGATTGATCGAGTCGCGTTTTTTCGGCTCGGTTTCGGAAAAATTGCTGGTATCATGTCCTGCCCGGCTGTTGTTCTGCCGTCTGGCGCGTCCGCTGAACCTCACCAAGCGGATGTTGTTGCCGTTTCCGGTGTTGGCCGAGCGGCGCAGTGATTTGACGGTACTGCTGAATGACGCCAAACAATTGTCGCGCCAGATTGGCGCCGCCCTGCGGGTTTATCTGGTTCGGGATGAGCGCTCCGGGCTTCGTCAAAAAGTGGAGAGCGCCAAGCCGGCATGCCCGCTGACGGTCATCGAAGCCGCGTCCTGGACCGAAATGCAGTCGCGGTTCCTGGCCGACATCTCCCCCGATGACCTGATCCTACTGCCGGAGGAAAGGCGTTCCGGGGTGCTCTGGACACCCGCCATGGACACTCTGCTGGAAACAGTGTTTGCCCGTTTCCCTGAAAATAATCTGTTGAGCGCTTATCCTGCGCTGCAATCGTACCGGGACGAGGAAATCCAGTCCGCTCCGGCTCTCCGCGTAACGCCGAATATTTTTTCAGCGGACATTCCGGCGGGATTGGAGGGCAAGGCGGGACTGGCGCTGATGATCGGGGCCGCGTTCGGCAGCAATGCGCCGTTTTACGGCGATATCATGCCGCTTATCCTGAAAGCCGCCGACGCCTATCCGCTGGAGTTGGCGGAGGAAATCGCCCTGATTCACGCGCACAGCGAAAACATTTTCATGCCGGTGATCATCGTCGGCCGGTCCGAACGGCAATGGCGTTTCCGCAACCTGAAAGGCGCTTACCGCATCATTCTGGTGCTGATCAGTCCCCGGAGCGCGCCGCCCGAACAGCATTTGAGGATTCTGGCCGACCTCGCCCGGAGTTTCCTGGATCCGGAATTGACGCGCCGGGCCTGTCAGGCCGGGACCGCCGGTGAAATCGCCCGCCTGATTCAGCCCGGAAGCGAAGATCCATCCGCTTGAATTCGAACCGGATTGCCTGTACATTAACGATGTGAAGAATACAAATAAAGATCAAGGAGATAAACAAATGAGCAAGATATTGATCATGCTGGCGCCGGGCTTCGAGGAAGCCGAGGCGATTATCACCGCGGACGTGCTGAAGCGGATGGGGTTCGACGTAACCCTGGCCGGGGTTACGTCGCTGGAAGTGACCGGTTCGCATAATATGACCGTCAAAGCCGATACATTGCTGGCCGACGTGAATACCGTGAACTACTGTGCCGTCGTCCTGCCCGGCGGACTGCCCGGCGCCACCAATCTGCGTGACAAGCAGGCCGTGCTGGATATTTACGGAAACGGCGGTATCGCGGCGGCAATCTGCGCCGCGCCGCTGGCGCTGGCGGCTTTTGGCCTGCTCGACGGCAGGACCGTGACCGGTTATCCCGGCATGGAGAAGGAATTTGGCAATGCCCGTTATACCGGGAAATTTACCGAAACCGACGGACGGATCGTGACCGGCAAAGGCCCGGCGGCGGCGTTCAAGTTCGGCGCGGCGATCGGCGAGGCCCTCGGCAAAGCGGCGGACACGGTGATGAAGGGAATGCTGGTGGACGGAGAGCGCGGATGATTTTTCAAACCACTCATACCTGCGGCAAGGCGCGGCGCGGCATTTTGCACACGCCGCACGGGGACGTACAGACGCCGATTTTCATGCCGGTGGGTACACGCGGCACGGTCAAGGCCATGACGCCGCTTGAAATGGAACAGCTCGGGGCCCAAATTATCCTCGGCAATACGTATCATCTTTTTCTGAAGCCCGGGCTCCAGATCATGGAACGGGCCGGGGGGCTTCATCAGTTCAGCAACTGGCACAAGCCGATTCTGACCGACTGTGGCGGGTTTCAGGTATTCAGCCTGGCGAAACTGCGCAAGATCGAAAAGGACGGCGTCTGGTTTTCATCGCACATCGACGGTTCCCGGTTTTTCCTGGGCCCGAAGGAGTCGATTCATATTCAAAAGGTGCTCGGTTCGGACATCGTGATGGCGTTCGACGAATGTACGCCGTACCCCTGTACCCGCGCCGAGGCGGAAAAATCGCTGAACCAGACCACCGAATGGGAAAAGGTATCGCGCGAACAACCGATGAATCCCGGTCACCTGATGTTCGGAATCGTACAGGGGTCGATGTACCGCGACCTGCGTGAGCGTTCGGCTCAGGAACTGGTGAAGATCGGTTTCGAGGGATACGCCATCGGCGGCCTCAGCGTCGGCGAACCCGAGGAAACCATGTTCGAATGCCTCGACTGGACCGTTCCGCACCTGCCGTTCGAGAGCCCCCGTTACCTGATGGGGGTGGGGACTCCGAAGCAGTTGGTGGAGGGGGTGGCGCGCGGCATCGACATGTTCGACTGCGTGCTGCCGACCCGGATGGCCCGCCACGGCAGCGCCTACGTCGGGCCGAAAGGCGAAACCATTCCGGTCAAGGCCGGGCGTTACGCCGAGGATTTTACGCCGGTCGATCCCGAATGCGACTGCTACTGCTGCCGCAATTTTACCAAAGCCTACATCCGCCACCTGATGAATGTGCAGGAGATCACCGGACTGCGGCTCCTGACCATTCACAACCTGCATTATTACCTGAATCTGATGCGGCAGGTCCGGGACAGTCTGGAAAATGGAACTTTTGAAGAATTACGCGCGCGGTTTCGTTAAAAACGTGAAAAATGCGCATTGGCGCGGGCTGACCGAAGCGGCCTGCGTATTTCCCTGTCCGGGGTGCCGCGAGGGGCTTTCGGAACAGGGTTGGAATTGTTTTTGCGACGAGTGCCTGGGGCGGATCTTGCGGATCACCGGACCGCACTGCCCCGGTTGCGGCGGTCCCCAGGACGGCATCCTGGCGTATTGCTCGAAGTGTATGCGCATCGGGGTGCGCCCGTGGCGCGACGCCTACGCGGTGATGGAACTGGACCCGTTCGGGCTGGAACTGGTTCACCGTTACAAATACGGCGGACAGGTGGAGCTGGCGCGTGCTTTCGCCGCGCTTGGCGCGGAGCTGATCCGGCGGAGCGGCGCGGAGTTCGACGTCATTGCGCCGGTGCCGCTGCACTGGACCCGTTATTGTACGCGCGGATTCAATCAGGCGCATTTGTTCTGCCTGCTGCTGGGGCGTGAACTCGGAATTCCGGTGCGGCGTTTGCTGGTGCGCCGCCGGGCCACCCGCCGACAAGCCCGGTTGAACCGCGAACAACGGCTGAACAATTTGACGGACGCTTTCGCATTGCGCCGCGGCGCCGCGGTGGTGGGGCGAAAAATCCTGCTGGTGGACGATGTCCTGACCACGGGGGCGACGCTGACCGAGGCATGCCGTCCGCTGACGGGTGCTGAAGTGAGCATCATGGTAATCGGGCGCAGATAGATTTGATATTTGAACATGCGGGGTTATATTTAACCATATAAGCGAAGGTGCAATGCACCTGGGCCGCACCCGGGCCTGATTCGGCGGGCGCTGTTGCTCAGATAGAAAAATATTTAAGAAAAAGCAGGATTTGATAACGTGATAAAACAGACGCCATTGCCGGGAACAAAGCTGCTGCTCCATCGTGGGGATACCTTGACATTTCAACTCCAGGTGGAGGATATGCCGCCGGGCGAAGCTTTCCTGCGGACCAACCTCGGACGGGCGGATATCCGTCGCACTGAACAGGTCCGTCATACTGATTTGGAACTTCCGATTCTCGACCGCGCCTGGCATGACATTCCCATGCGCAAAGTGTCCGAGCACATGTATGAAATCCGCCTGCCGCTTTTCGAAGTCGGCGTGTTTGAGGCCAAATGCTGGTATCGCCACTCCGGGGTTTCCCGTCCGGTCTGGGCCGTCGGCACCGGAAATGTGGCCGTCAAGGTTGAGCCGGCCGAAAATTACTGCGCCAATACCATTTACACCGTTTTTCCGAGGCAGTTCAATCCTTCCATGACCGTAAACGAATCCTCCGAAAACGAACTTCTCGCCCAACAGCTTGACAAACAGGGTTATACGGTTATTCCGCCCTCGGGCACATTTCGCGACGTAATCCGCCGGCTTGATTTCATCATCGGCACACTGCGCAGCCGAATCATTCAACTGTTGCCGATTCATCCGATTCCGACCTCTTACGGCAAAATGGGACGCTATGGCAGCCCGTTCGCCTCGCTGGATTATTTCGCGGTGGAGCCGGCGCTGGCCGAGTTCGACGTCCGCACCACGCCGATGGAGCAATTCCTGGAACTGGTGGATGCGATTCATTTACGCGGTTCGCGGGTTTTTCTCGATATTCCGGTGAACCATACCGGCTGGGCTTCGCGTCTGCATTGCGAACACCCGGACTGGTATGTGCGCGATCCCGACGGCACGTTTCAGAGCCCCGGCGCGTGGGGAACCGTCTGGGCGGACCTGTCCAAGCTTGATTACCGCCTGCCCGGGGTGCATCACCTGATGGCCGATGTGTTCCTGTACTGGTGCCGCCGCGGGGTGGATGGATTCCGTTGCGATGCCGGCTACATGCTGCCCTATGACGCCTGGGTTTACATCACCTCAAAAGTACGGCATGAATACCCGAACGCCGTTTTTCTGCTGGAAGGACTCGGCGGTTCCTGGGACACGGTGGAAAAACTCCTCGGCGGGGCCGGTTTGAACTGGGCCTATTCCGAGCTTTTTCAAAATTACGACCGCGAACAGATTACCAATTATCTGGAGAAATGGTGTTATCCGGTCAGCGAAACCCTCGGCGTCCAGACCAATTTCGTCGAAACCCACGACAATCCGCGTCTGGCCGCCAAATCGAAATGCTGGTCGAAAATGCGCACCGCCATGTGTGCGCTGCTCTCGGTGGACGGGGCGTTCGGCATTACCAACGGGGTTGAATGGTACGCCGCCGACCGCATCAATGTTCATGGTTCCGCCTCGCTGAACTGGGGCGCAAAGGAAAACCAGGCGGAAGATATCCGGCGGCTTCAGACGATTTTGTCGATTCATTCCGCTTTTGCCGCCGGCGCCGCGCTGAAGTTCATCCATATCAAAGACGGCAACACCCTGGCGTTGCGCCGCGAGTCCGCCGAAGATGATTCCGTCGTGTTGGTGCTGGTAAACCTCGACGCCGAAAAACAACAGCGGATCGACTGGGATTCTTCGCTTTTCCAGTCAAACGGCCTGTTTGACCTGTTGTCCGGCGAGCAGTTCAGCCACCGTCAGGCCGGTTATCTGATGGAGCCCGGCGAAGTCCGTTGCCTGACCCCGAACGCCCACGAACTGGACGAATTGAACCGGCAGTTGAAAACGCCGTGGATTTTTCCCGAAAAGATTCTTCGTCAGAAACGCCGCGCCCTCGCCGCCGAACTGTATGTGCGTTATCACGGATTTGAGGACATGCGGACTTTTGAGCTGGAAGAAGTGGCGGACAAATTGCGTGCCGATCCGTATCAGGTATGCGCCGAGATGGAGGGCTCCGACATGCCTTCCGTCACCGAATGGTACGACGGCGTGGACCAGCGCCGGACCGTCATGCTGCCGCCCCGCGACATCCTGATCGTTTATTCGGATACATTTTTCAAGGTCGAATTGATCAAAGGCAAGACCGCGATTGCCTCCACCGCCTGCCTGCCGATGGCTGACGGCCGTTTCTATGCGGCGATCACCTATTTGCACAACAACAAGAGTTATGCCGAAATACTTGATCTCAAGCTGACGGCCTTCCGGAATCGCAAGGCGGAGCATTCCTATGGCGTGATTATGCTGCTGCCGGACTCCGACCATGCCGATTGTCATACCATGGTGCCGCATAACGAACTCAAGAAAAACACGTATTTCGGCCTGTGCACCTCGCGTTTCAGCGCCTACAGCCTGGTTTGCGGCAAATGGGGCGCCGTCGTCAGCAAATACAACGCCATGCTCGCGGCCAATATCAACACCGAATACCCGACCGACAATACCATCCTGTTCAACCGCTGCCGCGCCTGGCTGGTTTACCAGGGCTATTCGCGCGAAATCAACCTGACCAGCCAGATCCGGTTCTGCGCCGAACAGAACAACTCGGTAAGCTGGGACTTCAATATTGTGGCCGGACAGGGCAAAACCATCGGTTTGAGCATCGTCCTGCGCATGTCCGAGGTGGGAGACGCCATTTCGCTTTCGTTCGAACGCCATCAGGCCGGGTTGTTGGCAAACACTCTTGAGGACCATTTCCCGGTCCGGCTGATTCTGCGTCCCGACCTCGAAGACCGCCTGATGCATGACATCACCCGCGCCTATACCGGTCCGGAACAGACATTTCCCCGGTCGATTGCCATTGACGGTACGCAGGTGGTCTTCACCCCGTCCCCGAACCATAAGTTGACGCTGACGCTGAGCGAAGGCACCTTTATTCTGGAGCCGGAATGGCAATACATGGTTTCATTGCCCGAGGAACAGGTACGCGGGCTCGACGCCCATACCGATCTGTTCAGTCCCGGTTATTTCGCTTTTGACCTGAAGGGGGGCGAACACCAGATACTTTTCGCCGAAGTGAATGAAGCCGAACGGGTTCGTCAGCCTTATATCCGCAAGATGCCCGAACAGATTCCGCTGGAGCTTTCGATGCGTTATGCCCTGCGCCATTTCGTGGTCAAGCGCGACCAGTGGCACACGGTGATCGCCGGTTATCCGTGGTTCCTGGACTGGGGACGCGACACGCTGATCTGTTTGCGCGGGCTGATCCCGGCGGGCTTCGTCGAAGAAGGCAGCGAAATCATTCGCCAGTTCGCTCATTTCGAGGAAAACGGAACGCTGCCGAACGTGATTCGCGGCGAGGACGTGTCGAACCGCGACACCAGCGACGCCCCGCTCTGGTTCTTCGTCGCCGTCCACGACTATATTCAGGAGACCGGAAACAATGAGATCCTTGAGATGGATTGCGGCGGGCGCACCATTCTCGACGTTCTCAAATCAATCCTGATCCATTACCGCGACGGCACGCCGAACGGCATTTACATGGACCGCGAAAGCGGCCTGATTTTCAGTCCGTCCCACTTCACGTGGATGGATACCAATTACCCGGCCGGAACTCCCCGCGAGGGGTATCCGATCGAGATTCAGGCGCTCTGGGCCGCCGCCCTCCGCATGGTCGCCGAATACGATCCCGAACACGGTTGGAGCGAACTTCACACCAAAGTGCTTGACTCCATCGAGAAATATTATGTGCTCCCCGACCGCGACTACCTGAGCGACTGCCTTCATGCCGCCCCCGGCCAGAGTGCGGCGGAGGCGAAGGCGGACGACGCCTGCCGCCCGAACCAGCTTTTCGCGATCACCCTCGGAGCGTTGCGCAGGCGCGATATTCAGGTGAAGATGCTGCGGGCCTGTTCATGTCTGCTGGTGCCGGGCGCCATCCGTTCGCTGGCCGACGCTCCGGTCAAATACCCGCAGCCGGTAACTCACAACGGGCAGTTGCTGAACGATCCGCTGCATCCGTATATCGGGCATTACAAGGGAGATGAGGACAACAGCCGCAAACCGGCGTATCACAACGGCACGGCGTGGAGCTGGGTGTTTCCGACCTACTGCGAAGCGATGTATATGTTGGACCCGGAGGCCCGTTCACAGGCGATCGCCCTGCTTCTCTCCAGCATGGTTCATATGTGCGGCGGTGCTCCCGGACAATTGCCGGAAGTCACCGACGGAGATTCGCCGCACGAATGGCGTGGCTGTGTGGCGCAGGCATGGAGCATGTCCGAGCTTTACCGCGTATACCGGATCATTCACGGAAAATCAGAGATCCAAACATCTCAGGATTGAGAAAGCTGTTGGCATGGGTCGGGGACCAGCATTGGAGTTCCTTGCCGGCGTTGTATTCGCGACAGAAATTGCCCTGCCATTGTGTTTGATCGGTCGGCGGGACCGTGTCGATTTCGCTTAACAGTTTGAATGGAATCCTGATTTCCGCCGTCCAGCCGTTCGGGCCCTTATGCACCCGGCCTTCCCATGGACAGGCGGGCTTCTGGCCGACTTTCAGTCCATAGGAGGTTTCGAACTTGTATCCGCGGTGGTCGATGGCCAGTTGGATTGATTTGGCGCCGGGTTTCAGGAACAATTCCACCAGATCCGAACTGATGAAAAAGTCGTGATCCGGGTTGCTGTATTTCGTGTCCGCCAATTCTTTGTCTGTTTCCATGGAAAAGGCGAAGTAGACGGCTTCTCGGTCGAATACGCCTTTGACGTAGGTACGGCGACCGGCGGCGACCGTTTTGCCGTCGCGGGTTTTGTATTCATGGGCGGGGATATCCTGCCAGCAGGGATCGTCGAGCTTGCCGTCGATGACCGGCTGGCGGGAGATCAATTTCACCTCCATCTGCGGGCGCGGCGATTCGAGCTTGGCGTACAGGGC
>CALABZ010000333.1 GCA_937888615.1 uncultured Lentisphaeria bacterium
AGCAAAGTCGTTTCCGCCTTTTCCGACGCCCTCGGCGAACTCCAAATCCCCGCGCTTGACCTGGCCGCCCAATACGATGAGATCGGTGAAGCCGTCCACGGTAAAATGGCGCAATATTTCGCCGGGTTGGGCTTTGACCTCACTTCGTTCATCGTCGAAAACATTTCGTTGCCGGAAGAGGTCAACGCCGCCATGGACAAGCGCGCCAGCGTCGGCGCTCTCGGCGGTATGGGTAGTTATACCCAGCTTCAGGCCGCCGACGCCATGAAGGCCGCCGCCGAAAACCCCGGCGGGGCCGGTAACATGATGGGCATCCTGATGGGCGCGCAACTCGGCGCCAATGTCGGGCAGACGGTTCAACAGGGGGTCAATGTGCCGCCTCCGCCGCCCGCGGTATTCTATGTCGCGGTGAATGGTCAGCAGGCCGGTCCCTATGATCTTAACACGTTGAAGAGTCAGGCGCTGGCGGGTTCTTTCACCCGTGGCACGATGGTTTGGAAACAGGGCATGGCCGCCTGGCAGGAAGCGGGGACGGTCCCGGAATTATCGCCGATATTCGCTTCGATTCCGCCGCCGCTGCCGTAATTGCTGATGAAACGTCCTGATATATATGTGTTATTATTGATTGTTCTGGTGTTCGGCGCCAGGGTATAAGGCCAATTATTTATCGACCAGCGAGTCCGATATCGCCCTGGAGGCGCGGGGTGGAACTTTGAGGGGAAACCTCGGGTTCTTTTTCGGTGTCCAGTGTACTGAGGAAGCGGTTGGCTTCGTCGATGAATTCCTCGTCATCCCTGAATTCGCCGTTTTTTAGTTGTTCAAGCCAGAGCTCCCGGACTTTGGCAAACTCCTTTTTTTCCAACAGTGGTTGCGAGTACTCACGCAGTCGCTGGAGTTCCTTTGCCAGCCGTTCGTTATTGTTCGGGGCTTCGGTCCGGGTTGATGAGGGGAGGGGTTGCAATTCTGCCTGGCTGTGGTAGCGGCTGTAGAAGTGTCCGGCGGCGGCCCCCGAGAAAAGGAGAAGAGGAATCAAGAAAAAAAATCGTCTTCGGGATTGATATTTTTGTCTTTTCAGCTTACGAAGGGCGTGATTGAGGCTGTGGATCATTTCCCGCCAGGACGCATAGCGGTCCTCCGGGGCTTTGGCCAGGCACTTTTCGAGGATGGCCGTCGCTTCATCGGAAAGGTTCGGACGCAGTTCCCGCGGGTTTGGAACGGGGGCGTTCTGGTGGGCCTCACGCAGTGCCTCTACGGAATCGCGTTCATAAGGATACCTGCCGGTCAGGAGTTGGAAAAGAGTGGCGCCGAGTGCGTAAATGTCAGCCCGGTAGTCGATTTGTTTACCCGCCTGTTGTTCCGGGGCGGCGAAATGCGCGGTGCCGACTCCGGCGCTGTTGTACCCGCGGGCATCCTGGATCCCCCAGGACAAGCCGAAATCCAGGACGTGGACGCTTCCCTGCGGAGTGATCATGATGTTTTCCGGTTTGATGTCGCGGTGAATGATCCGGTACTTGCGGTACACGTCCCGGAGAATGACGGCCGCGTCCCGGACGATCACCAATGCCGCCACTTCACTTACCGGCTGGTCTTGCTCGATCACCGAAACAAGGTTTCGCCCCTGGATGTAGTCCATGACGAAAAAACAGACATCGCCCTGTACCCCCGCGTCCAGCGCACGAACGATTCCGGGGTGTTTGATTCGGGCGAGCATTTTGATTTCCTTCAGGAACAACTCGATGTGGTAACGGTTATTGGCCAGCGAAGGCAGCAGCAGCTTTATCGCCACCTTTGCCCGGTCCGGCTCCCGTTCGGCCAGGTAAACTTCTCCCATCCCCCCGATCCCGAGCGGATACAGCAGGCGATAGTTTCCCAGCCGTTTAACATGGCTGAAGTTGCTTTTTTCCAAGATATTGTCAGGCATGGAAATATCTCCGGTATCAATATTATTGTATCCGGAAATAGCATATTGTCAAGACGGAGAGACGAGGAATTCCGATTTTTTCAGCATTCTTTATATATTATTAATGAATAACAAGGGAATAAGGTATCCGGCAGCCGACGCGGACAAGTCACCGCGGATGTCAACTTTCTGGTGAAAGACGATTTTTTTTCAAAAAAAAAACGTTAAAATTCGAAAAACACTTGTAATCGGTAAGATTGTTTGCTAAAATATAGAATGATGAAATCAAAATATTTCATTAAGTGATTGAAATTTAGAAACCAAAAGACTCTAAACCAAGGAGAGCAACATGAAAAAAGGGTTCACACTCATCGAACTCCTCGTTGTGATCGCGATCATCGCGATTCTCGCCGGCATGCTCCTTCCCGCGCTGAATGCAGCTCGTGAAAAGGCACGCCGTGTATCCTGTACTTCCAACCTGAAACAGATTGGTCTGGCTGCCAAGCAATATGCTATGGACTACAGCGATCGTTTCCCGAACAGTGGCGGTGCTTCCGGCTTGGAATTGCTCCGTGTGAACGACTATCTGACCGACTATGGTGTGTACATTTGTCCGTCCACTACCCATACCAAGGGTGCCAATAATATTCCTCTTCATAACACTGACCCTGATACTAATGCTTCCAATGGCGCTGGCGACACCAGCTATGGTTTTGCCAACGGCCTGATCGAAGGCGCTTCCACGATCTATGGTAATGCCGACTCCGGTATTAGCTCTGACCGTGTTGCCGCTGCCAATAAAGCCAACCATGCCGATTATGGTAACATTCTGTACCATGACGGTCATGTGACCGGTATTGCCGGTGCCAAATGGTATTCCGACAAGAACCGTGGGTTTAGTGCTATCTATCCGAATAAAAATTCGACCCAGGCGGATGGTACTTTCTAAGCTTTATAAGCTTACTTAAGGAGGCTTCGGCCTCCTTTTTTTTGCGTTGATTTTCGTTTTTTCCCTTGTTCCAACCGGATTTTTGAACATATTTCCGTTTCCTATTTGTATTTCCTCGGATTGTTGCTAAAGTATTCGATATTGGGTTATTCAGATAAAAGTGGAATTCGGAGATACTGATATGAAAAGAAATTTTACCCTCATTGAACTCCTTGTTGTGATCGCGATCATCGCGATTCTCGCCGGCATGCTTCTTCCCGCATTGAATGCGGCTCGTGAAAAGGCCCGTCGTGTATCCTGTACTTCCAATTTGAAGCAGATCGGTTTGGCCGTCAAGCAATATACAATGGATTACAGTGATCGTTTTCCGGATAAGAATGGTGCGCCTGGCCTTGAACTGCTTCGTTTAAATGACTATCTGACCGATTACGGCATATACATTTGTCCTTCCACCACGCACCGGAAAGGAAGCGGGAGCGAATCATTGGTTGATACTTCGACCGGGGCGAATGGCAATCAGGATGGATCTACGGTTGGGTCAACCGCTGTCACGAGTTATGCTTTTGCCGGAGGGCTGATTGAGGGGGCTTCCACGATTTACGGCAATGCCGATTCCGGGATCGCCTCTGACCGATGCGCCTATACCAGCTATAAGTACAGTAACCACAGCGCGTTTGGAAATATTCTCTTTCATGACGGCCATGTGGCCGGATTTTCCGGCGAAGAATGGTACAGCAAGAAAAATCGCGGCAGCAGCAGTATCGTTCCCAATGAAAGCAGCATATAGTCGTTTCCTATTTGTGTGAAAGGCATATTTTATGCGGGTAATGGTTGCACTGGCCCTTGGCGGCAACAGCGGGGATGTTCGGACGCATTTCAACCGTGTGTTGTCTGCGTTGGAGGTTGCCGGGGTATCCGGTATCCGGATGTCTTCCATCTATGTCACCGCCCCGGTGGACTGTCCGCCGGGTTCAGCGGATTTCCTCAACGCGGCTTTGACCGGGTATTGCAGTATTCCACCTTTGGAATTGCTGGCGTTGTGCAAGGAACTCGAGCGTAAAGCGGGACGTCCCGCACATTATCCGCCGAATTCCCCGCGCCCTCTCGATATCGACATTATTCTTTACGGCGATCTGGTTTATTCGGATGCCAGCCTGACCATTCCCCATCCCCGTGCCGCCGTCCGGCGGTTTGTCCTTGATCCACTGGCGGAAATCGCCCCGGACCTGATTTTCCCCGATTCCGGATTGACGGTCCGTGAGCTGGCCGACAGGCTTGGATAAAAACCCGGAAACAATTTCGGCTCCCGATATTGACATTTCCGGATTAAATGATACTTTAGTTTTGATATATTTATCATTGGGCTTTTAAGAGTCAGAACTTTTTTCAAGGGGGATGAAAAAGTATGATTTCTTCGTTTGCGAGAAAAAATAAAGCCAAAAGGTATCTGGGATATAATGTACTGACCGGGGCGGAAAAGCGGATTGCGATGATCTTCGATTCTTTCCCGCGGATCTACGTGTCTTTTTCCGGCGGCAAGGACAGTACCGTGCTGTTTCATCTCTGTGCGGATGAAGCGCGGCGGCGCGGGCGTAAATTCGGCCTCCTCTTCATCGATTGGGAGTGCCAGTACAAACTGACCATCGATCATGTCACCGAGATGGTGAAGCGGTATTCGGACTGCATCGAACTTTTCTGGTGCTGTATCCCCATGCGCACCGTGAACGCGGTCAGCGTGTTCGAACCGGAATGGACTGCCTGGGAACCGGGTAAGGAGTGGATTCGGGAGAAGCCGGAGGTGGCCATCAAAAACGGGGACTATTTCCCGTTTTACCAGCATCGGATGACGTTCGAGGAATTCATCGTGGATTTTGCCGACTGGTATGCCCGGGGGGAACGGACCGCCTGCCTGGTGGGTATCCGCAGCGCCGAATCGCTGTACCGTTGGATGAGTGTAAAGGGAAATTCCAGCAAGCAGATGTTCATGAAGAAAAACTGGACAACCCGGATTTCGGAACATGTCTACAACGCCTATCCGATTTATGATTGGAAAACCGAGGATATCTGGACGTATTGCGGAAAATTTGATAAGCCCTACAATCATCTGTATGACCGCTTTTATCTTGCCGGAGTTCCATTGTCGAAAATGCGGATTTGCGAGCCTTTCGGGAATGAGCAGCGGCAGGCCCTGGATTTCTTTCAGGTGATCGAACCGCAGACCTGGAGTCGGATGGTGGCGCGGGTGAATGGGGCAAACTTCGGTTCCGTCTATGCCCGTGAGCGCGGTATTGTCCTCGGCAATTACCATATTTCCAAGCCGGACCATCATACCTGGGAAAGTTTTACCAGGCTGCTGCTGAATTCCATGCCGCAAAAGACCGCGGAACATTACCGGAACAAGATCGCGGTTTACATGCGTTGGTGGTTGACCAAAGGCGGCTTGCCGGAGCCTTTCCCGGACGAACAGTCCAGAGATACGGGAGCCCGGGATGTTCCGAGCTGGCGGCGCATCTGCAAATGCATCGTCAAAAATGATTACTGGTGTAAGACTCTATGCTTTGCGCCGACGAAGACGGAGAGCTACAAAAACTATTGTAAGCTGATGGAAATTAGGAGAAAGCAATGGAAACTGATCTGAAGTGTTTCGAAGCCGCTCCTGCCTGGGCATTCGAACATCCGGTCGTACAGGTATACTGGGTCCCGCTGGCCCTGGTCGAAGCCAATGATTATAATCCCAATGTGGTGGCCCCGCCTGAAATGGCTTTACTGGAGAGGTCGATTGAGAAGGATGGATTTACCCAGCCGATCGTGTTGTGGTTCCGCAATGACGGGATTTTTGAGATAGTGGACGGTTTTCATCGCTACCAGGTGGCACGCAAGCAGAATCTGTCCCACATCCCCGGGGTGGTGGTCAACCGCAATTCGCCGGGGCGTAATGACCGCATCGCCTCGACCATTCGCCACAACCGTGCCCGCGGGAAGCATCAGGTCATGGAAATGGCCGATATTGTCGTCGAATTGCGCAGGCGCAATTGGAGCAATGAAAAAATCGCCTTGAATCTGGGGATGGACTCGGACGAAGTCCTGCGCCTGTCGCAAATCGGTGGTTTGGCGGAACTGTTTCAGGAACGGGAGTTTTCAGAGGCGTGGGAATAAGGCGCGAATCTGTTTTTTCGTCGGGTTTCCTGGTTCTTTGACTGGTAAAATTCCTGTTGCGGTGCTATATTGGCAATCGTTTGATTGTGTAAAATTAATGCGGAAAGGCAATTTTGATGGAAAATTACAAACATATCGTCGTGCCCGCCGGTGACAAAATCACTGCTGACAGCAATGGGAAACTCCAGGTTCCTGAAAATCCGATCATCGCTTATATCGAAGGCGACGGCATCGGTGCGGACATCACCAAAGCTTCGATGCTGATGTGGAACCGCGCCATCGAAAAAGCATACGGAAGCAAGCGCCGGATCGCCTGGATGGAAGTCTATGCCGGCGAAAAAGCCAATGAAGTTTACGGCGAGCCGGTCTGGCTCCCGCAGGAAACCGTCGAGGCGATTTCCAAATATCTGATTGCGATCAAGGGGCCGCTGACCACGCCGGTCGGCGGGGGTATTCGCTCGCTGAACGTGGCGTTGCGCCAGATGCTGGACCTGTACGCCTGTGTGCGTCCGGTACAGTATTTCAAGGGGGTTCCTTCTCCGGTGAAGCATCCCGAAAAGACCGACATGGTGATCTTCCGCGAAAACACCGAAGACATTTATGCCGGGATCGAATGGGCCGCCGGCACCCCGGAAGTGAAAAAAGTCATCGAATTCCTGGAAAAAGACATGGGGGTGAACAAGATTCGCTTCCCCGAAACTTCCAGTATCGGAATCAAACCGATTTCCCGCGAAGGCTCCGAGCGCCTGATTCGCGCCGCCATCAACTATGCGCTTGAGCACAAACGCCGCAGCGTGACGCTGGTTCACAAGGGCAATATTATGAAATTCACCGAGGGCGGCTTCAAGAACTGGGGCTATGAACTGGTTCGCCGGGAATTCGCCGACGTGGCGGTGGGCTGGGCGGATTGCGACGGCAATGTGCCGGAGGGCAAACTGCTGGTGAAAGATTGCATCTGCGACGCTTTCCTGCAGCAGATATTGACCCGCCCCGAAGAATATGACGTCATTGCGACGATGAACCTGAACGGCGATTATGTTTCCGATGCGTTGGCGGCGTGTGTGGGCGGTATTGGTATTGCTCCCGGCGCCAATATCAATTATCTGACCGGTCATGCGGTTTTTGAAGCGACCCACGGCACCGCGCCCAAATATGCGGGGCAGGACAAGGTCAACCCCTGTTCGCTCGCGCTTTCCGGCGAAATGCTGCTGCGGCACCTGGGCTGGGAAGAAGCCGCCGATTTGTTGATCAAGGGTATTGAAAAATCCATTTCCGATAAGGTCGTCACCTACGATTTTGCCCGGCTTATGGATAATGCCACCGAGGTTTCCTGCTCAAAATTTGCGGAGAACGTCGTCCTGAACATGTAAGGAGGATAAGTTTATGAAGTTGACATCAATCTTGAATCCGGATTATATTTTTTATGATCTGGAAGGCACCGACCGCCAGTCGATTTATCTGGCGATGGTATCGCAAATCATAAAAGATGCGGACCTTGAATTCGATCCCGAGGCATTGGTTGCCGACATGATTGAACGCGAGGATTTAATCCGTATTCCTTATCAGGGGCTGGCCCTGCCGCATCTGAGGATTGATCGTCTGAATGACTTATATATCGGGGTCGGAATCCTGAAAGAGCCGGTGCGGCTGAAGGAATATGACATGACGCCAACCCAGGTCGTGGTCATGTCGCTGGTCTCGGAGAATACTTCGGATGTCTACCTGAAAATGCTGGCGACTTTTGCCAAATACCTCTCCGTCCCCGAAAATATAGATAAACTTGCGCAATGCCGGACGCCTCAGGAGTTGATCGATTGCCTGAACCGCGACAACGTTCAGTTAAAGAAAGATATTACAGCCGAGGACATCATGTCCTGCCCGAACGATGTCGTTACGCCGGGTTCTCCCCTCCGCGACGCACTGGACTGTTTTGTCCGGGCCCGGGTCAAATGCCTGCCGGTGGTGGATAAGCACGGGATTCTGCTCGGGGTGATCGACGCGGCGTCGGTTATACGCAAGTCAATTCCCGAATACCTTTTTATGATGAATCACGTCAAGTTCCTGAGCAGTTTTGAGCCGTTCGACCGGATCTTCCGCGGCGAGTATTCGCAGAAAGTCGAGGAGTATATGACTCAGCCGAAGATGATGGTATCGCCGAATACGCCGTTGATTCAGGTGACGATGAGTCTGGTCAGCGGCGAGGTACAGACGATTTTCGTCGTCGGCGAACAGAAAGAATACCTGGGCATGGTTTCGGTTGAAGACATCGTGCATAAAATTTTAAGGGGATGATCATGTTTACGTTCTGGTTCGGAACCATCGTTTTTCTCGGTACGTATGTTTTGATCGCTTCCGAAAAAGTCAATAAAACCGCGGCTGCGCTGCTTGGTTCTTCCCTAATGCTGCTTTTCATCCTGCCTGCCGGACACGAGGAGCCGATTCCGGACGGAAAACCGGAGCTTCAGGCTGTTGAAAAAGTCGTACCTTCCGCCGTTCCCGAATTGAAAGCGCATGAGCCTTCGGTGCCGCTCAGTGAGAAGGAACAGAAATATTCGAAACTCGACGCCTATTCGCGCTATGTCAATTTCGACGTTATTTTCACGCTTGCGGGGATGATGATTCTAGTCAATATCCTGAGCGGAACGGGGTTGTTCCAGTATGTGGCGATCAAGAGCGCCAAGGTGGCGAAAGGCTCCCCGATACGAACAATGGTGTTATTGGTGGTGGCGACCGCGGTATTGTCGGCATTTCTGGACAATGTCACCACGATTCTGCTGGTGGCGCCGGTGACGCTGGTGGTGACGGCGGAACTCGGTGTACCGGTCATGCCGTTCCTGATGGCGGAGACCATGGCCTCGAATATTGGCGGAACTGCCACGTTGATCGGGGACCCGCCGAACCTGATCATCGGTTCGGAAGCCAATTTGAGCTTTATGGATTTTATTCTCAACATGACCCCGTGTGTAATTGTGGTTATGGTGATTTACTGCATTGCCCTGACGGTCTATTATTCCCCGCGCATGAAAGTGACTGTGGAACGCCGGGCGCGGGTGATGGAAATCAATGAAAATGCCGCCATTACCGATCCTGTGAACCTGAAACGCGGCGGGACGATCATGGCGTTGACGATTATCGGATTCCTGTTGCACGGCTGGCTCGGCCTGATGCCCAGCGTGGTGGCGATGAGCGGGGCCGCTTTGGCGCTGGTGTTCTGCAAGGTGGACCTGGACCAGATGCTGGAAAAAGTGGAATGGTCCACGCTGTTCTTTTTCCTGGGTCTGTTCGTTGTGGTGAGCGGCGCCGAGGAAGCGGGGCTGATCAGCGAATTCGGGAGAGTACTCAAGTTTACCTCCACATGGCCGCCGCTTCTGGTAATCATTCTGATCATGTGGGTGAGCGGGATTGCCGCCATGCTGATGAACAACGTTTCGTATACGGCGGCGATGGTCAGCATTGTCGCTGCGTTCATTGCGGCGACGCCGGTTTTCGCCACCGATCCGGTCCTGACCCGGCTGCTCTGGTGGGGGTTGGCGCTCAGTGTTTGTTTCGGCGGCAACGGGGCGTTGACGGGGGCCGCGGCGAACATGGTGACCGTGGGCATCGCCAACAAAGCCGGGGTTAAAATCACCTATCTCGGGTTTATGAAATACGGCATACCGGTGACGTTGTTCAGCCTGGTTGTGGCTTCCGCCGATATCCTGGTCCGGTACTTTATTCTGATCGACAGGTGATATGGCGCGGCAGATCAAAATCAAAAGCCTGAAAAATACCGACCGGGCGGGTGTTGTCGCACTTTTCAAAGACGCCGGCTGGTGGGATGAATCTTACGGCCATGGCGACTTCATCCCGCTGATTGTGCGGCGCTCCACGGTGTTCGTAGGGGCTTTCGACGGAGAACGG
>CALABZ010000334.1 GCA_937888615.1 uncultured Lentisphaeria bacterium
GATGTTTCAGAATTGGTTTACAGACAGATGTCGGGCGTATGTCGGTGAAGACGGGCTGGCGCTGAGCGGCCCCGCACTCGAAGCGGCAAAACGCGATCCGAAAGCAAAACGTTGTGGAACACGAGTCAAACACCGGGCGAAATTCTGCCGTTCATGCGGTTCGCCCGCGCCCGCGGCATGGTGGCGCTGCGGAGGATGCGGCAAATGGATCGGACAGGAATCGGTGCATTGCTCCCATTGCGGCCACGCACAGGACAACGCGGCCCGCGTCAACCTCGACAACGGCGTCTGGCGCAAGGGCGATGACGTTTTCGCACAGCGCTTCGAACTGAACGACATGGCCGGGTTGCTGGAACGTGGGTTGGTCATTCAGGAAGGACAATGCGCGATCCTGCTGCGCAACGGCGTCGTCGCCGAAGTCCTGCCCCCCGGACGCTATCCGGCCGAGGATCTGGCCGACATGCAGGAATACCTGAAATGCGGCGACCGCAAATCGCTGGTCATGGTCGAACTCGCCGAAATCGCGTTCCCGGTCATGGCCTCCGGCCTGCGCGGCAAGGACGAACTGGAACTCAACCTCACCTGCGCGGTGGTCCTGCGCTTCAAACCGGAATGCTCGGAGGAATTCCTGACCAACGTCATGGGCAACCACGCCTACGTCGCCAGCGACGA
Organism: uncultured Lentisphaeria bacterium; assembly: GCA_937888615.1. Classification (GTDB taxonomy): domain Bacteria; phylum Verrucomicrobiota; class Lentisphaeria; order Victivallales; family Victivallaceae; genus UBA5239. The sequence continues at coordinate 673 of CALABZ010000334.1, forward strand.
TGTCAACGCGGTGCTCGGTTACGGCGACCTCGCCACCAATCTGTTGATCGTCGAAATCGAAATCGCCGCCCGCGATTTCTGCAACGAACATACCACCGACGAGCTTTTCAAAAATCCGAAACTGCGTCTGGAACTCGAAGACCGGATCGCCGCCCGGATCGCCCGCAATCTCGATGCGGCCGGGCTCGAATTCGTCCGGCTCTGCGAAATGGAGTTTCACGGTGCGGTATTCGAACAACTCCGGGAAATGGCCGGGGGTGTCGAAGCTCAGCGCCGGGAGCTTGAATTCCGCCTCCGTGCCAAAGAGCTCGCGGAAAATGCCGCAAAACGCAACGCGATGAGCCAAAGCGAATTGGAGGATTATCTCGCCCAGCTCGCCCAGGAAAAAGAGATCAAGGACTATGTCCGTGCCGAAGAACTGGAACGTTTGAACGAAATCTGGAAGCAGGATCGTGCCATTGCCGAACTGGAACTCAAATATTCGCAGGCCAAGAAGGAGTTGACCGACGTTTCCGAGCTCGAAAAACTTCAGGCCGAACATGACGAAGCACTGAAGCGAATCGTTCAGGACGGCGAAATCGAGCGCCGCCGCAAGGAACACGCCCTGCTGGTCGAACAGCGGCTGACGGAACAAAATGCTTCCCTTGACTATGAGAAAATCGAAATCGCCATCCAAAAACTGCGTTCCGACGCCGCCGTGGAGCTGGCAGGGAAAAAGCAGGATCTCGAAAAACAGCAGAAAGCCAATGAACGCGAGAACGAGGCCGAACGTGCCAAGACGCTTTCCGGGCTCGATATCATGACCCGGATTTCGCTGGCCAAGACTCCGGCCGAAGCCCATTATCTACTGAAAGCCCTGAAAGCCACCCAGCGCGACGGCAAAGACCCGATGGCACTGTTGGCCGAAGCCGCCGCCGACGGCAATACCGACGCCGCCGAAGCCTTGAAAAATCTCGGCAGCGATAAGATCGCCATGCTTGAGGAAGTGCGCAAGAGTGAACGCGAATTGATGGAGAAAAATCAGGAGATGATGGAGCGCATGTTCAACAAAGCAACTGATGCGTTGTCTAAGAATCAGTCCGGAAACAACACGACTCAAATCATCAAATAGGGGAGACTTGAACATGATTTGCCCGAAATGCGGAAAAGAGAACGAGGAAGGTAGCAGGTTCTGCGAAGACTGTCGCGCCGTTCTGGTTTCCCCGAAAGCGCCGGAGGCGGCAGCCCCTCCGCCCTCCACTGCTGAACCGCCTGCGGACGGGAAATGGAATTTGGAAACAGAGGCGGAAAACTTGTATGCCGACAGCCGACAGCGACAATCCGCCTTCTCCGGTGAAGGTAACGTACATTCCCGGTGTCCCCATCTCCGGGTGGAGTACGCCATGAACCGTTTCCTGCTCGCCGGAGCACAGATGCCGCTGGAAATTCGTATCACTATCGAACAACGTGAGGTACGACAGGTCTTGCTGTGGTTCGCCGCCTCGGTGGGGGGACGCAGTGAACTGCATCCAATTCCGACGGACGAGCTGGCTTTCGGTCAGGCGGTACCGCTGGTGATCCCGTATTATCTGGGGGATACGAATATCAGCGGAATGCTGATGGCAAAGTTTTATTTCGGCTGTATTCTGCCGGACCGGATCAAGTTTTATCAGATGGATGTCCGCCACACGATCTACGCCAAAGGTCAGTCGGCGCAGTCGATTATCGCCACGATTTCGGCGGACGGCGGCTCCGTGGTGGACATGGGCAACTTGAAGTCCCTCGCTTCCGGCGCTTCCAACGGCGACGCCCTGCTGGAGCGCGCCAACCGCGAACCGGCGCGTTTCCAGGTGATGCCGCTGAAAGAAACGGTCTGGCGGCCGGAACGCCACTTCATCGCGGGCAAAACGTTCGAAAGCGCTTCACTGACCCTCGAATACAAGGGCCGCAAAATTCATATCTGCGGCAAGCCCACCGTCAAGATCGGACGCAAACCCGAGCTAAACGATCTGGTAATCGTGGACTGGGTGAATGCCTGCCGGGAAACGGATTATCCGAACAATACCATCAGCCGCCAGCATGCGCAAATTCATTTTTGCGGCGACTCGGTAAACATCATCGACACCAGCAGTTACGGCACCTTCATCAACGGGCTCAAGCCTGATTTCGCCGGCAACGCCGGAATCGAACTCCCCGACGACGCGGAAATTCGTCTCGGCGATATCGCCCTGAACATGGAAATCCAGCGTTGTGAACAGAAGCCCGAGCAGCCAATCTGCAAAAATTGCCTGGGCGGCAAGGTCAAATCAATGATCCTGACCCGTCAGGACCGGCTGCCGGAAGATTATCTGCTGGTCTGGCAGTGCTGTGAGCTGGGGTATCTTTTCCGGGAACTGGAAGGGGTGGCCGTCTACCGCCGGAACGACGGATTTCTGATGCGCACCGCGCCGGGAGAATTTCGTCATCTCGTGCCCGGCAGCACGATCAGCTTCCGCGATCAGACCATTGAAGTAAAGAATTTCAAACAACATGGGTTTAATTTTATTCAACAGGAGAATGTAAAATGAAGAAAATCTACAGCATGTCAGGTATCGGAGCGGGAACACTGTTCACCCTCGTTTC
>CALABZ010000335.1 GCA_937888615.1 uncultured Lentisphaeria bacterium
GTTCGCGGCGTTCTTTGCGTGGCATGTTCGCATAAACCATCGGCACTTCGATGTTCTGCTCCACCGTCAGGTGGGGAAAGAGGTTGAACGACTGGAAAATGAACCCGATTTTGCGGTTGCGGATCACTGCCAGCTCGGCGTCGGAGTAAGTCTGAACTTCTTGTGCGTCAAGCAGGTAGGTGCCGGAACTCGGCAGGTCGAGCAGTCCGAGGATATTCAGGAGTGTGGATTTTCCGGAACCGGATGTTCCCATGATGCCGACGAATTCGCCGGGCCACACCGCCAGATTTATGCCTTTGAGCACCGGCACGTCGATGGCCGGCAGATGATAGGTCTTGCGGATATCATCAAGTCGGACTACTGGGGTTTTCTGATCTTGGTTCATGCGGCGGGTCCGTCAGGAATTTTCCTGTCCTTTTTTCTGGAACGGGCGGTAAAGATAGACTTCGTCGCCTTCTTTGAGGCCGTCGAGTATCTGAACGAAACTGTCATTGGATTCGCCGATTTTGACAACTGTTTCCTGCGGTGAACCGAATGTCCGTTTGTAAACGATGAACCGGTCTTTGTCTTCGAATACCGCTTCCACCGGGACATACAGCGTATTTCGGAGGGTCTTGGTGATGATATGCACCTGAACGCTCATGCCGCTGACCAACTGCGGATGCTGTTGAGTGAGCCGGACGACGGACTTGTAAATCTTAGGCGAATTGCGGTCCCAATAGCTCTGGTTGACGGGGAGGGTGTCGATCTGGCTGACCCTGCCCGGAACCTTCAGCGTGACCAGGGCGTCCGGGGTGATGATGGCGGGATCGCCTTCGTTGACCTTGGAGCGCAATTGTTCCGGCAGGTCGAAATCGACAACCAGGTTTTTCATGTCGGGAATGGTCATCAGGATGCGGTTTTTGCTTACGTCCATGCCGAGCTTGATTTCGACGTTGCCCCAGCGGGCGTCGGGGTCGCCGTAAATAACGACGCCGTCCACTGGCGCTTCCAGATGCATCATATCCAGATAGGACTGGTGGCGTTCGAGACGGGTGCGGGCGTTGCGCAGATTTCTGCGGATATTGGAGATGTGGCGGCGCTTGTTGATCAGCGAGGAGTTGGCCTGGATTTTGATGCGCTCGTTGTTGAGCAGGGCCTGCGCCAGCGAATTTTCCAGCGAGGTGATTTTGCTGGGATTGGTATAGCGTTTGAACAGGGTCAGATCGCGTTCAGCGTTGCTGAGGTTGTTTTTCTGGGTGTCGATATTACTCTGGAGTTTTGCCTGTTCCTGCAGTTTTTTTTCCTGTTCCTCCTGAGTGCCGGAGGAGGAGGTGAGGTCCGTTTTTTGTTCGCGCAGATCGTTTTCGGCTTCATTCAGGGCCACATGGTAAGTATCGACGGCGAGTTCGAGCCTGTCGCGTTCTTTGCTGCGTTCGAGACGGCGGTACTTGCGGAGGTTGCTTTCCGAGTCCACCACCCGGTCGTGTGCTTCCTTGATGCTGGCGCGGTTGGTGCTGACGGTGATTTTTTCTTCTTCAAGCGCGACGGAGAGTTCCTTTTCGTAATTTTCGACCTGGAGCTTCAGGTCGTCGATCCGGTCGATCAGGTCTTCGGTTTCGAAGCGGGCGAGGATGTCGCCTTTTTTGACCTGGGTATTTTCCGGGATGACCCAGGCGAGTTTGGTGTTGAACGAAGCCTGAAGCGAGAGTTTATGTTTTTTCTGGGCATTGACGGAACCGGATTGAAGGGTACCGAGGACCAGGTCCCCGCGCTTCAGGGTAAAAATCCGGTCCGGGACTTTGCTTTGTTCCGGGTGTTCTTTTCCTTCGGCTTCAGCTTTGCTGATTTGGTGCCAGCGATACCATTGGTAGGAACCGAAAGCCGTCCCCAGCAGAACCAGAACGATCAGCAATTTGACAAATGTTTTGCGTCTGAACTTCATAGGGATACCTTATTGAAGCGAGTTTTTCTTTTCGAGGAATTCCTCCTTGATCTGCTCAAGGGTCGTCTTGTTCGAATCAAGATCAGCCGGGAACACTTCCTTGGAATCCATGAGCGTCTTGCCGAGGTCGCGGATTTCCTTCGCCTGGGCGCCGACGTCGTAGAGCGCGGTCTGCGGAATGTCGTTTTTCGAAAGGATCGTGACCCGGATGAAGAAAATCAACTGCATCAGTTCGTGGCTCCGGTTCTTCGAGGTAAAGAATTCGCCGACATACGGGATGTCGGAGAGGAAGGGAATGCGTTCTTCATTCAGGGTTTCCTTGTCGGAATAAAGGCCGCCCATCATGATGACCTGTCCGTCCGCGACGTTCAGGGTGGTTTCGATTTTTCGGACCGACATGCTCGGCACGCTGTAGGAGGTGTCGCCCGTCTTGATGGTCGAGTAACTGGTGATATTGGATACCTGGGGATTGACGACCAGGGTGACCATGTCTTCGTTAATGTATTTGGGCTCGATTTCGAGGATTACACCGACCTGTTTATAGGTGGTGGAGTTGCTGACGGTGCCGGATGTCGTCTGACTGGTCTGGATCGGAACTTCTTCACCGGTGGTGATGGTGGCGGTGGCGTTTCGGGATACGATGACGTTCGGGGCGGAGAGGATTTTGGCGCGTTGTCCGTGCATCAGCCATTCCAGGGTGACCTGGAAGTCCTTATTGTCCGAAACATAGGGGAACCAATCCATGGTCAAACCGGTGTCGGTTTTGGGCTGTCCCTGGATTGAGGTGGAGGTGCCGGCAGTGGAATTCAGGTCTTTGGTGGTGCCGTCGTCGCCGGTGGTGGTGTCGTGGCGGTTCATGCTGAAATCAAGATTGCGCTGCATGCCGTCGCCGATGGTGACTTCAACCACCTTGGCTTCAACCAATATCTGCGGCGCTTCGATATCCAGCGACATCATCAAATTTACGAGTTCTTCCATTTTATCGGTCCGGTCGTGTATGACCAGCATGTTTTGCTCGGAAGTCCGTTCGACGATCCCCTGGCTGGTGATCGTGCTTTCGGTGGCGTTGACCATTTCCTTGCTGGCCTCGACGTAGCGGAAACGATATACCAATGTGGAATAGCCGTCAAGCCCCGGTATGATTTTGTAATAGGGTTTGGCGGGAACACGCTTGGTTTTTTCCTGTTCACCGATTTTCGATGGGGTGAGCAGCGAACGAAGCTGTTCAACCAGGATGGTTTGTTCGGCGGTGGTTGCGTTTGCCTCCTTGGGGGGAGTCACTTCCTCACCTTGAACGGCAAGAGCTCCTGCTGCCGCCAGGGAGAAGACTGCGATTGAGATTTTGTTCAGCATTCCGGATGCCATCATCGTAGAGTTCCTCGGTTCATATGATTGTACGGATAAAATTCGGTGATTTCTTCATTTGAAAATCTTTCGCCTAAAAGTTAATATTATATATTGGTAATGTTTTTTTTCAATACTTTAAAGATAATAAATTGTGGTTTTTTTTAGCTCTGCTATATTACAAGACAAATAATCGCGAATTTCAGGAGAACGCATGACGGAAGAAAACTTTAAAAAAAACGTGGCGATCATCGGGCTGGGCCTGCTCGGCGCCTCGTTCGGAATGGCTTTGCGCGGCGGCCCGTATCACCGCCTCGGCTGGAACCGCCGCCCCGAAGTGAACCAATGGGCTCTGGACAATGACATCGTCGATGAAGCGCATGACCGTGTCGAGGACGTCATCGCCAAAGCCGATATTACGATCCTGTGCCTGCCGATTCCCATGATCAAGGAATATATTGTTAAATACGCCTCCTGCTGGCGGCCCGGCAGTGTGGTTACGGATATCGGCAGTGTCAAACAGGTAATCGTGGAGCTCGGCGAGAAATACCTCGAACCCCGCGGCGTCTTTTTCGTCGGCAGTCATCCGATGGCCGGTACTGAAAAAAGCGGGTTCGAAGCGGCATTTCCCACCCTCTATGACAACGCCGAGGCATTCGTGACCCGGACGGATACGACCGATCCCGCGGCTTTCAATGCCGTTGCCGGGCTTTGGACGTGTATCGGTGTCAAGGTGGTGGAAATCAAGCCCGCCGATCATGATATGCTGGTCGCCCATACCAGTCATATGCTGCATGTGGTGGCTTCGGCTCTGGCCCGGGCGGTGCTGGATTGCCCGGACGCGGATGAGAAACAGATGCGCTTCTCGGGGTGCGCCACCGGATTTCGCGACACGTCCCGGATTGCTTCCTCGTCGCCGCGCATGTGGCGCGAGATTATCGAGAACAATCAGGACGCGGCCCTTTCCGCGATTGCGTCGTTTGAAAAACGGCTGCACCGTCTTCGGAAAATTATTGAAAACGGCGAATTTGATGAGTTCGAGCAGGAATTTGCTCAGGGCAAGGAACTTCGGGATAGTTGGGTGGCCTACAAAGCGGCGAAAAATAGAAAACCGGTGAAATGACGGTTGATATTTTTCCAAAGTCATGGTAAATTAGCAGATAAAATGCTGATTACAGGAGAATCATTGATGAGCAAAATTCGTGTCTTGATCGTCGGATATGGCAATGTGGGCCGTGGCGTGGCCGCCGCTTTGAACGTTCATCCCGATATGGCACTGGCCGGCATTATCTCCCGCAGCCCTGAACGGGTAAAGAAGGAACTGGGCGACAGTTCCATTCCCGTTATGCACGTGGACGACGTCGAGGACTGGAAGCAGGCGCTGAGACCGGATATCGCCATCCTTTGCGGCGGTTCAAGTACCGACCTTCCCAAACAGGGGCCCGAATTCGCCGTTCATATTTCGACCGTTGACAGTTTCGACAATCACGGCGAAATTCCGAATTATTTCAAAAAGATGGATGCCGCCGCGCGTGCCGCCGGCAATGTGTCGGTTATTTCGACCGGTTGGGATCCGGGCATTTTCTCCCTGGAACGGGTTCTGGCGGCTTCTTTCCTGCCCGGTACTCGTGCCTATGGTTTTTACGGACTGGGTGACGCCGGCGGACTGAGCATGGGACATTCCGATGCGATCCGCCGCATTCCCGGCGTGAAGGACGGCCGTCAGTACACCCATGCCGAACCCGTCGCTGTCGCAAAGGTCCGCGCCGGTGAAAATCCGCAGTTGCCCCCCGGTGAAATGCATTGGCGCGAATGTTTCGTCGTGCTCGAAAAAGGCGCCAACGCGGCCGCTGTCGAAAGAGAAATCTGCACGATGCCCAATTATTTCGCCCCTTACCGTACCGAGGTGAATTTCGTCAGCCAGGAAGAATTGAATGAACGCTTCGGTACTTTCCCCCATGGCGGTTGTGTCATTGCAGCAGGAAAAACACCGGACGGCAGTCCGGCCCGGGTGGAATATAGCTGCGATTGGGGCAGCAATCCAGCCGCCACCGCCAGTGTGCTGGTGGCCCATGCGCGCGCCGCGGTCCGTATGAAAAAAGAAGGAAAGGCGGGGGCATTTACGATCCTTGATATTCCGCCCGCTTATTTCAGTCCGTTGACACATGGCGAATTATTGAAGTCTTATATGTAATTCCATAATTATTAATACAGAGGTCCGATTTATGAAAAAATGGCTTGCCGTGACAGCGTTGCTGATCGTGCTGGCGCCGTCTGTTGTCCCGGCGCAGGAGACCGCCCGGGAAGACCTGCCGCCGCCGGTTTCGACCATCAAGGTCAGTGAAGCCTCGCGGCAGCACTGGAAAATCCTCAGTTGGGGCATCTGGTTCGATGTCCCCCGCAGTGTCAATCGGACCAATGTGGACGGGTTGAAACTCGGGTTGCCGATTTCATCCGGGCGGGTGAGGGTGCACGGGCTGGAGCTCTCGGCGTTCTGTTCCGCCACCGATCAGGTTAACGGCATGCAGTTGGCCCCGGTCAACCTCTGCAAGCAGATGGGCGGATTCCAAATGGCGCTGGTGAATGTCGCAGGGACGCGTTCCTTTGCCTTTCAGCTCGGACTGGTGAATACTACCGGGAGCGGATCGCAGATCGGCTTGGTAAATGTGTCCGACCGTGCCGGTTTTCAATTCGGATTGCTTAATTTCAACTCGGACGGCTTCCTGCCGTTTTTTCCAATCATCAATTTCTGAGCGGAGGTGTGAATGCTGAAGGAAATCGAACGTAAATATCTGGTGATCAATGATAGCTGGCGCAAAGAGGTGGAGAGCAGTATCCACATGAGCCAGGCTTACATACGCACAGCGCTCGGACGGGTTACTGTTCGGGTGCGGATTGCCGGTGACTGTGCCTGGCTGACGTTGAAAGGCCCCAGTTCGGGGATCAGCCGCGACGAGTACGAATACGAGATTCCGGTGGATGAAGCCGAGCAGATTATTTCCACGCTCTGCGATACCAACGTGATCTCCAAGGTACGCCATATCGTTCTGCATGACAGTCGCTTATGGGAGGTTGACGAATACGACGACCGCAATACCGGCTTGGTGGTGGCCGAACTTGAAGTCAGCTCCGAAACCGAGGAGTACAGTATTCCCCCCTGGCTCGGCGACGAAGTCAGCCACGACCGCCGTTACTCGAATGGTTCATTGGCCGTGACTCCCTATTCCGAATGGAAATGAAGATTTCCCGGATTGCCGGGTGATGGAGTGATATGTCATATATAAGCACGATCCGGGCACTGGTCGGTACTGAACGCATCTTCAACCCCGGCGTGCGCGCGCTGATTGTCAATTCGAACGGTGAAATCCTGCTTCAGCGCCGGAGCGATACGGGCCGTTGGTGCCTCCCCGCCGGCGGCGTCGAGTTGGGCGAAACCGCATTCGAAGCGTTGCGGCGCGAAATATTTGAAGAAACCGGATTGACGGTCCTGGAAGCGGAACCGATGGCGTTGTATTCCGGTCCGGGACAGCAGTTCGAGTATCCGAACGGCGATCAGGTCCAGGGATTCTCGGTGGCGTTTATCGTTCGGAAATGGAGCGGTACGCCTTGCGCCGACGGCGATGAAGGACTGGAGGTGCGATTCTGGCCGCTGGACCGTCTGCCGGAAAACCTGGTTTCCCGGCACCTCGGGACGATCAAGGATTTTCTGGGGTACGACGGTAAATTCATCCCGCAGGGTTCGGATTCCTGAGCCGGATACAGAGGAGGATGTGAAATGAAGAAGTTGCGCATTACCGTGTTGGCGGAAAATACCGTACGGAAAAAAGGGCTCCTGGCGGAACATGGTTTCGCCCTGTGGGTCGAAATCGGTGAGCGGAAAATCCTGTTCGATACCGGCGTCGGCAAAGTGATCGGCAACAATGCCGCCGTTCTTGGCTTCGACCTGGCGGAAGCGTCCACTGTGGTTTTGAGCCACGGACACTATGATCATACCGGCGGACTTCCGGAAGTTTGCGATCGGGCGACCGGAATGCTTACGGTTTATGCCCATCCCGCCGCTTTTATGCCGAAATATTCAAGACACCCCGACGGTATGCATGATATTGCCATGCCGCCCGCCGCCAAAAAAGCGGTTAATCAACGAGCCGAAATCAAGCTCAACAAACAACCCGTCGAAATCCATTCCGGGTTCCACCTGTCGGGCGAAATCCCGCGTGAGACCGATTTTGAGGACACCGGCGGGGCGTTTTTTCTGGATGCCGAAGGACAGACTCCTGACCTGCTGATCGACGACCAGTCGGCTTTTGTGGATACGCCGTCCGGGCTGGTGGTCATCCTGGGGTGTGCGCATTCAGGGGTGGTGAATACGCTGCGACAGATCCGGCGGCTTACCGGCGACCGGCCGGTTCATGCCGTCATTGGCGGGATGCATCTGGGGAGTGCGACGGACCATCGCATGAATCAGACGATCGCGGAATTCGAAAAGCTGGGGATTCAGCATCTATTCCCCGCCCACTGTACCGGTTTTGAAGCCTCGGCACGGCTTTGGAATAAATTCGGGAAATCGTGTTCGCCGTGCAGTGTCGGAATTGTCTTTGAATTTGACTGTTAGTTCCAGTTGTTTCTTAATCACCCGCCGGAATTTTTCTCAAAAAGTGATATATGTCAATTTTTTTACAAATAAAAACATATGTCGCTATTGACAGGGCATCATATTCCCTGTATAATTATTACTATGCAACAGAAAAACGGACAAGGGAATGAATTATGCTGCTTGACGGGTTGAAATTTAACCATGACGGACGTTCGAATCTGCCGAAATATCAGCGGCTGGCGAACTGCCTGGAGGAATGGATTCGGGAAAACAAACTGCCGCCCGGCACGAAATTCCCCGGCGACCGGCAGTTGTCCGAACATCTGAACACTACTCCGGTGACGATCAGCAAAAGTCTGAACGAACTTACCCGCAAGGGCATTCTGGAACGGAAAGTCGGTTCGGGTACTTATATTGCGGACGCCTCGAATCCGGGGCCGAAATACCGGCGCATTGGCATCATCTGTCACGAAGTGATCCAGGCGGACCTGGCTTACGTGGATCCGGTGCTGACGACATTTTACGATTACTGGAAAAAGCGGGGATATCAGGTCGTTTCCCTGTTGGGAAGTCCGGAGAATTATGAGAATTCGATCCGGGAATATGAGCTGGCCGGGATCATGGTGCTCCTGCCGACGGAAGAGTTTGCCGGAGACATCAGGCGATTCAGTAAAGGCGGAATGCCGCTGGTGACCGTCGGCGGTTACGCGATTCCGGAACTGCCGGATATTTCGCTGGGGACGGATCACGTACGCGCCAGTGAACTGCTGGTGAAACACCTTCATGGATTAGGACACGAACGGATCGGGTTTATTGCCGACGATCTGAAAAAGACCTCGATTATCCTTCGCGATCGCGGTTATGGCAATGGCATGTGGGAGGCGAAGCTTCCGGTTAAGCCGGATTGGCGGATCTGTACGGCTGATTATCAGGAACTGAAGGAACGGATTGAAGCGCTGCGTCATTCTCCGGATGCTCCGACCGCCTATATTATCGCCTCCTTGAGGTCTGTCCTCAATGTTTATAATGTCATGAATGCGCTGGAAATTAAGATCGGACAGGAGGTTTCGCTGATCAGTTTCGACGATGCCGACTATTTGCAGCAGTTGAAGCCGTCCTTGACGGTTTCCCGGCAGCGGATTGCTGAGTTCACCACGGCGGCGGCAAGCCAGCTGGAACGGATGATTCGCCGGGAATCACCGGCGGCAGTGGATCATAATTCATTGGAACCGGTTCTTCTGGAACGCGGTTCATGTTATAAAATCAAGGAAAAATAAAAGCGGAGGAGATGTTTAAATGAGAAGGAATTTCACACTTATAGAACTTCTTGTAGTGATCGCGATTATCGCAATTCTGGCGGCGATGCTGCTGCCGGCCCTGAACAGTGCCCGTCGAAAAGCCCGTACAGTCCAGTGCCTCAATCAGTTGAAACAGATTGGCTTGGCGGCAACTCAATATACAAACAGTTATAACGACTGGTATTTTTCTTCATCGCCATACAGTACCGGGTCGTCAAACGGGGTCTGGGCTTATTTGCTGTGGAAATATGACTTTTTGGAAAAAGGGGATGCCAAATATTTTTCCATGTGGTGCTACAATAAGAGATTGACTTGTCCGGAAATGTTGAAAGACGTTTCATTACAGGAATCTCAGTATGTCGGCATGAGCAATCTTTATGGGATTCGGCTGGATGATCCGCAGAAGATTACCGGCAGTTTTTATCTGAACATGCAATTCAATAAATTCGGTTGGGTAAAAACTCCGTCTTCATTTAATTTTATGGGGGATGCCTGGAACACCAGTATCAAAAAACCTAATTATTTTTTCTATAATTCGATGGACGCGGTCAAAGTCATTGCATTGGCGCATCAGTTGAAAGCCAATACCTGGTTTCTGGATGGACATGTCGCCGGCCTTGGGCGTGAACAATCGAAAGAAATTCCATTCAGTCAATATTATATTTACGAATAATTAAAATAAGGATTCGATTACGATGCTGAAAAAATTCTGTGTCTCATTATTGTTGATTGGTGCGACCATTAGTTCCGGGTTGGCGGAGAACCTGTTGAAAAATCCGGGATTCGAGAAAGGAACGCCCCGGCCTGGAATGAGCCGCTTTCTGATGGGATGGGATATTCGTTCCATGGCTGATGTTATAAGGTTTCATGACCTTGATGTCAAGAACCCTTATGAGGGAAAACGCGCGGCAAGAATTTGTATTCCGGCCGAAAAGTCCAATGCGGTAGGGTATTTTTCTCCATCGGAAATGATCCCGGTTAAAAGCGGGAAGAATTATCGCCTGACCTTTTCCGCCAGATTTCCGGACGCCCCGACCGGGAGTAAAGCGGAAGCCCGGCTTTCCCGTTTCGATGCCGAGCGGAAGTTTATCGGAATGGGCGGGATCAAAGCCATTGCTGTCCAACCGTCAACCGAATGGCGTTCTTATTCGTTGGATTACTTGTTGCCGCCGGGTCAGGCGGACAGCTTCCTTTCACTTCAATTGCTCTTGAGTGGATCAGGTGAAGTATTTTATGATCAGATATCGTTGGAGGAAGTCGAAAGCCCCAAGCTGGCGTTGGAGTTTTACCCGAGTTCAGTCAATACCGAGAAAACTCTTTACCCGATTGTAGGAGAACTCTGCCATCTGCTGATTTACCCTTTTACTTCCGGTTCTCGTGAAAAAATGACTTTAGTGCTGGACGCGCCGGTTGAATTTCCGCTGGTTCAGGCTTTGCCCGCCTATGGTTTCAACGTCAAAGAGATTGAGCCGTTCACCCGGGAGAAGATCGAAGGCGGTATTCGCTATCGGATTCCCTTGCCGCCGCAGATTGTGTTGCCGATATCCCGTCTGGCTAGCGACCTTTTCACGGGAGAAGGATTACTGTTCCGGGCCGAATCAAAACCGAAAAATTCCGTCCTGAAGTGGGCTCTTGAACAGAATGGCGAACGTTTGGAGAGTGGGATCATCGAACTACGCCCGCTTGTCGTCGAGGCCTCACCCTTGCCGCGGGAATTCTCGCTGTTTACCTGGTATGCACCCTTTCTGAATGTTCTGACTGATCCCGTGGTTCTGCAGGAGTGGCTGAAGCAATTGAAACGCTCCGGGATTACCGGCGGCAGCATCGGCGGTCCCCGGAACGTGGCGGTTTTCAATGCCGAGAAATTTAGAAATATTCGTTCATTCTGGTATTTAGTACCGGAACATTGTTTGACGAAATTTCTGGAAAATCGAAAATTCATCGACTTTCTGGAACGGATGCGCAATGGAATCAGCGGCTTTGACAGCCCGACGGTCAATTGGAATTTTGAACCCGGCCTGAAGGATTATTACCATCTTTGCCCGGATTGTTGCCGCGCTTTCGAACGGTTTTCCGGTCACTCCATTGCCGGGATGATCGATGGTCGAGAGGTGGAGAAGATGTATCCGGAGCAATATCTGGCATTTCGAACCGGTCAATACGAACAGATCGTCAAAAACTATTCGGAATGGTGTCGTAATGCGGGAGCCCGGGCGGCTTTGTGCAGCTATACCGTCGCGGCGGAACAAACCGCGGAACGCCGGGAAAATCTGCAACGGCGCTTAGGCAATCTGCCCGCTTATGCCAAACTGCTTGATTGCTATATGCCGCAGGTTTATTCTCCGCCGGAACGGCATTGGGATCAACAGGAGGCCATGCTGAAATTTTATCCGGGAACGGTTGTTCCGGTTTATACTTCCGATGAGCGACATAACCGAAATACCTATTCCTACAGTTTATTGACCCCGGAAGCACTGCGGCTGGAGGTCTTGATGGCTGCGGCCCAAGGCTGTCGGAAAGTCGGTTTTTTTGTGGGGAGTCATACATTTGATGGACGGCAGATTCAGGCTTTGCGGCAGGCTTTGGCTGATATTGCCGTATTTGAAGATTACTGGTTTCATGGGGATGACAGTAATGCCGTCACCGCTGCTCTGTCACATCCCATGATTCGTTTCAACGTCAAAAAGTATCAGGGCAAATATCTGTTGACGGTCTTCAATCCTGATTCTATGCGGAGTCATCATATTTCGTTGAAATTAATGCCGGAACTAAAAGAATTCATGATCACGGTTCCCCGTGAACAACGGGTCTTGCAACAGCCGGATGGACGCCGGATTTTTCGAACGGGGGAAATTTTGGCTTTAGCCCTGCCGCCGTCCACGGTCCGTTTTTTTCTGATCAGCGTCCCGGAACCGGCGTTTTCCGGGCAACCGGAAATCCTGAAACCGATAGCGGAATTGCAAAAACGAAAATTTTCGTTGCTGAATCAGGATGGCTGGGAATGCGAGGGGATTGGTCTATCCTCGGAGTCTCCGGAACGAATTGTCATCCGCCGGAATGACCGGCAGATAGTTGTCAATGTTGCGGATGGAGCTGTCATCGGCAGTATCGAGCCGCAGAACCTGGTTTTTTATGAGAAGGAGGGGAGGGGTGGTTTTTTTCGTGATCTCTTTTGGCAGCCTGAACAGGTACGCTGGGGTCTGGACTGCCGCATGCCATATCGTTTACGATTTGTCCGTTTGGAATCAGGAAAATTATGGTTGGAGCTTGATCACGAAATGCAACAGAACCCGGTGAAGGGACTCTTACTGCAGAAAACTTATATGTTTTCATCTGATTTTCGGCAGCTTGATGCCCGGATCCGTATCTCTAATCCGACCGGTCATCTCATTGATTTTGCTTATTGGGCTCATAATCGTACGACGATAGCCAAGCCCCGGGCCGTTTACGAAATTCCCGGACTGAAGACCATTGTCGCTGCGGAGACAGCCGAAGAAAATATCTTTTTGCCGGCTTCTGATTCCCGGCAGGTTATTTTGAGTAAACAATTGGAATTCAGTTGGGACGGGGCCGGCCTGGATTATTTTTATTTCTGGCTGGGAGATATGTCCCCCTCGGTCGAATTGATTGGCGTACCGATCAAATTGGCTCCGGGGCAAAACTGGGGTGTTACAATTTGTTGCCGGCTGATTTAGTTTTCGCAATGCAGTATGTGACGAAAGTATAGATGGAAATTCAGGCGCGATCCAGCGTGTCATCGCTTAGGATTTTCTTGAAGCCGATGTCGTTGAGCTGTTTCTGAATCCGTTTCCGCGCTTCGGGGGTGCCGGTGTTCCGCCCGGATATTTCAGGGTTCAGGATCATGGTGGCGTGATTCAGGTGCCGCATGTAATGGTTCAGCTCGCGGACCGGCAGGAAAACCATTCCGAAGCCGGCGCGTTGTAAGTTCATATGTGCGGATTTGCCCGCGGTGTCGCAGTCGCAGAAGCCGGATGTATTCTCTTTCAGCGCGCTGGTACGGTAAAGTGCGCCGTGACTGCGCAGATAGTGGCGGTGATGACGGCGGGAATGACGGCGCAGGATTTTTTCGCGGACGAAAGTTTCGATTTTCTGACCGAATGTTTTCAGGGGGGATTCGATTTCCATTTTCCATGAGCCGACTCCCGCGATATTGTCCGATTTTTTGATTGCGGCGATCAGGTAGTCAAGCCAATGATCGTGGACCATGATTGTATCGGTATGCATGACGAAAAAGTAGGGGGTGTCTGCCATTTTCAGCGCCACATCAAGGGCGTTGGCATGACTTTCCGGGGGCGTTTCGCCTTCTGGAATCGGACGTTCGACGAGCTCGATCCAGTCAAGGGAACGCAGGTAATCAAGCGATTCGTCTTTCGAACTGTTGTCGATCACGATGACCCGGACACGGGCGAGGTCGGTGAATTTACGCAGGGAGCGCAGACACAGACGGGTCAGTTGGGGCGTTTGATAATTGACGATTGCGATCGTGGCGTCTCTCATTCGATTTATCCTTCAAAATTTCCTTTAAAGAATAAATATATCATTAAAAATGACGATTTCAACCCCCCGGATTACGGACAGGACCGAATACCGATGACGGATTGCCTACGATTTGATTATCCGGCCTTTGACGAGCATGTGCTCGAAAACTTTTGCACTTGCGGACGGACTGTAATAGAAGCCCTGAATAATATAGCAGCCGACCGAATCAAGGAAGTCAATCTGGCTTTTGGTTTCCACTCCCTCGCAAATGATTTCCAGTTTCAGGGAATGGGCGAGTTCGCATATGGTTTTCACAATCTGCCCATCGCTTTTCTCCGGATAGTCCTTAATAAACGCACGGTCGATTTTCAAAATATCAACTTTGAATTCCCTGATATACTCAAGGGATGAATAACCCGTGCCGAAATCATCAATCAGAATTTTGAAGCCTTTATTCCTTAGCTGCGTTATTTTTTCGATTACCTGGGCCCGGTTTTTTGCAAATACCCGTTCCGTCAGTTCAAGTTGAATGTCCTCGCCTTTCAAGCCATGTTCTTTGGCACAGGCAAAGAAATAAGCCGGGAAATCCTCTTTGTCAAAATCATGGACAGACAGATTGAATGATACCGGTTTGACCGGCAGGTCTTTATCCTTCCATTCTTTTATCTGGGCGCAAAGCCGTCGTATGATCCAGCGGCTTATCTGGTTTATCAAGCCGTTGTCTTCCGCCAGCGGAATGAAAACAGACGGGGGGACCACGCCAAGCCTGCTGCTGTTCCACCGTATAAGGGCTTCCGAGCCGACGACCGAACCATCGCGGGAATCTATTTTCGGTTGGAATTCCAGATACAGTTCTTCCTGCTGAATCGCCTTTTCCAGCATTGAGAGCAGATTGCTTTTTTCCTGGGCTTGCAACAGCATTTTATCGGAATAGAAATTGATCGTGAGTTTATCCCCGGAGATCCTGGCCCCTCTGGCAAGACTTGCGGCTTTTATCAATTCCTCCCCGTTCGTCCCATTGTCGGGATAAATGGATATGCCGACATTTATTGATAAATAAATTTCCAATTCATTGATGGTAAACGGAACCGAGGTACAACTTTGAAGGAGGCCGCTGATGTCATTGCTCAGGGATTCGGGAGATTCGCAAGTTGAAATCAGCAGGAAATGATTGTCGCTGATCCGTCCGATAATATCATTGCTCTTGATTTTGCCTTTTAATCTTTCGACAAAGATCAGTACAATTTTGTCGCCAATATCAAATCCGTAAAAATCATTGATGTCCTTCAGGTTGCGAATTGCGATGGAGACGATCGATAGTTTGCTGTCCGTGCCGGAGAACTGTTCAATCGTTTTATTGATTCTTGCCAGGAGGATTCGCTTGTTGGGCAATCCGGTAAGATAGTCCAGTGAATTCAGTCTTTTAATCAACCGGTCGGAATTCCTGATCTTGGTAATATCGTTATAAATTCCCAAATATATCACCTTGCCCGATTTCGAATCAAACAACTTTTCGATTCTCAGACGTTTCACCTGCCGGGTGCCGTCGCTCAGTGTATCGATAATATTTCCTTCCCACTTTCCGGTATTGTCCAGCCTTCTTTTCATGGCTTCATGGAAATCCGGGCCATGAACGTTTGATTTGAACTTCGACATTTTTTGCCCCAGAGTATCTTTCGCGGAACACTTGAATATCTTCTCAAACGCCGGGTTGATGTATTCAATGATTCCCGCCGCATCGGTGATTACTACGCCTTCGCTTAAAAGCTCAAGTAGCCTTGAGGTTCTTCTCAATTGGACGGTGTCTTTGTTGATCAGCAGGGAGAGAAATAAAAAGATATAGACCACCGCGGCAGAGAAAATGAACAGCAAGAGCGTGTATAACACGATTTTATTGAAAATCTCTTTTTCATTCGCCAGATAACGTCCGGCGGGAAGCTCGATTGCCAGATAGATGAAAGTTTTGCTTTGAGTGTCTTCAAATTCATTGAGCGGAATTTTTATTTTGAAGAAATATGCGTTGCCGAGGTGGAAAAAACGTTCCGCCGAGAAAATCCGGTCGGCCAATTTGCCGGATTTTTCAGGTTTTTCATACACCTCATCCAGCTTCACATGATACGACTTCCAGCATAGGAACTGGCGCTGATTATTGATGATATATACGTCAAATCTGGTAAGCCTGTTGAATATCTCAATTTCGTTATTCAATACATGAGTATTGAAATTGACGACCAGATAAGCGCGTTTCTTATTATTTATATAGATGGGGGCCGTAATTCGGAGGGAGGGCCTGAGGGGTCTTTCTATTTTTTCATTTTCGATGTTATAGTCATAGTTTGAAACCATGACCTGGTCTTTCTCCAGACTTGAAGCCTCTTGGTAATAATATCTTTTGCTTTTGTCCTGAAGCTGATCATCGGGGACCAGATTGGCTTTATTATCCTCATAATTAATCCGGAATATCTCATGGCCGGCAAGGTTTAGAATTCGGAACTGATGATAATACCGCCTTCTTTCAAGGACACTTTTCAACGAATCATACAGGGGAGATTTATTGGCTGCCGGATTCTCGACAAAGTTTTTAACAATCGCGACTTCTGCAAAAATCGACACGTCGTTCTTCATGGTTGCGATATATTTGCGAATGAGAAGCCGGATGGCCTCGGCCTCGATCTCCTGCTGCGTTTTGACCTGATTGGTGAATTCCGCCAGATTCGTATAGTAGAGAATTCCTGCAACCGTGGAAAACAGGAAAATCATAACCACGGTCGAATAAATCATCGGCCGGATAAGAATTTTGCCGTCAAGTTTACCGAATCTCAAACGACCCATCGGTTTTTTCCCTTGTTTTTGGCCTCGTATAAATTCCGGTCGGCGTTATTGATGATTTCAGCCAGATATTTTTCCTGCGGAGCGGCAATTTTTCCGATGGCAGCCCCCAGGGATACCGTGAAAACGACGCCGGAAAGTTGTTCGGACGCCTCTTCCGTTGCTTTGCGTATCCGTTCACAGATATTTCCGAGCGAGTCAAGATTTCTGCTTTCCGTGAAAATGATGAATTCGTCTCCGCCGTAGCGTCCGACCACATCGGATTTCCGGACACAGGAATTGATGATGACTGCTTCCGTCTGCAGGGCAATGTCTCCTGAAAGATGCCCCAGGCGGTCATTCACTGATTTGAAGTCGTCGAAATCGATAATGATGATTCCGACCGTCAATCTGTTTTTTTCCGCCATACTGAGGAGTGGTCGGGTATAATTGACGAAGCCGCGCCTGTTGTAAAGTCCGGTCAGCGTATCGCGCAGGGAGTTGTCGAGATAGCTCATCGTTACCTGATAGAGATCATAGAGGTTTTCGCAGAAAAGGCTGACGTAGAGCATACTCAGGTTTTCATTGGAATTTTTCGCCATTTCAATAAATGCCACGATATGTTTCTCGTAATTCTCGCCGATTGCACTGTCGAGAAAGCTGTAATCATGAAACATGATCATAAAAG
>CALABZ010000336.1 GCA_937888615.1 uncultured Lentisphaeria bacterium
TATATTTTACGCCCGCGCGTGGTCAGATAGCCGCCGGTGATCATGCTGTTCATGCCGGACAGCATCAGCAATCCCTGAAAATCCTTCATAGTGGTTTCGCGTCCGGCGGCGAATTTCAGCATGATTTTCGGATTCACCAGACGGTGTATGGCGAAAGCCTTGGCGGCGTCCGCCGGGGTCATCAGTTGTTCGTTCTCCAGCGGGGTGCCGGGGATTGGCAGCAGGATGTTCAGCGGGCTGCCGTCCACGCCAAGTTCTCGGACGGCGAACGCCATGCGGACCCGGTCATGCCAGGTTTCGCCGAGCCCGAAAATACCGCCGCAACAGACGGTACCGCCGTATTTCTGGACGAAACGGATGGTTTCGATTTTTTCCTCAATGGTATGCTGGCGGGAGATCAACTCGCCGTAACGCTCGGGATTGGTCTGGAGGTTCATGTTGTAACGGTACATGTGGTGCTCGGCCAGCAGCCGGGCGGTTTCGTCGGACAGGATACCGATGGAAACGCAGATTTTCAGGTCCGGGAACCGCTCGTGGAGCTTGTCCATAATCTCAAGAATCTGTTTGAATTCTTTGTTGTCGGCGTTTTTGTAACCGTAACCGCTGGTGACGATGCCGTAGGTGCGGACCCCGGCGTTGTAGATTTCTTCGGCTTCGGCCAGGACTTCGTCCGGGTTCAGCAGTTCGTAGGTTTCTATGCCGGTGTTGTGGGCCTGCGCCTGTGCGCAGAAACGGCAGTTCTGGCTGCAATGCCCGGATTTGGCGTTGATAATGGAGCAGGCGGCGATGTCCCCGGCGAATTTATTGCGGACCTTGTTGGCGAGCGACACCAGATCCAGAAGGTCGGTTCCATGGATTTGTTCGGCCAGCGCCAGGGCTTCGGATTCGGTGAGTTCTTCCCCGTCCAGAACCCGATAGGCTTTTTCGATGAGTGGATGCAGCAGCACTGTCATATCTCCGTTATGTTAATATAGTGTTTGTTCAAATAAATAGTCTATAATATAAACCCCATTCGCCGTTTTTCAATCCGGGAACGATGAATGAGCTCAAAGGACTTCCTTGATGATTCCGCCGCCCAGCAACAGGGCGCCGTCGTAAAAGACCGCCGACTGCCCCGCCGCCGGAGCCGTCACGCCGTCCGGGAATGCAATCCGCCATACTCCATCCCCCTGCGGCTGGAGCCGTGCGGGAACGGGCGCGGACGCGGAACGGATCTTGACTTCGGCCACGAATTCGACGTTTGATTCCGCCGTCGACACCCAGTTGCAGTCGTTCACCAGCAGTTGGCGGCACTGCGTATCCAGCCGGGAACCCACCACCACTTCGTTGCGGCAGGGGTTGAGGGCGGTTACATACAGACTTGCAGGGGCGGCGATGCCGATGCCCCGGCGCTGTCCGATGGTATAATGCCAGAAACCCTTATGGGTACCGAGTACGTTGCCGGAAGCGTCGACGATATTGCCGGGGCGGTCGGGCGTGTCAAGAAGTTCGCGGTGGTCGCCGGAATAAAAATCCTGACTGTCGGGTTTGTCCGAGACTTCGAGTCCGAATTCCTCTGCCAGCGCCCGGACTTCCGCCTTGGTTTGTTCGCCGAGCGGGAAATACAGTTCCGCCAACTGCTTCTGGGTCAGCCGGTAGAGAAAGTATGACTGATCCTTGGCGATGTCCCGTGCGGTGCGGAGGATATAACGCCCGTCCTGATAACCGGAACGCACATAATGTCCGGTGGCGAACCGTTCAAATTCGACCCCGGACTGACGGGCCAGATTCGGCAGTACGCCGAACTTCATCAGACTGTTGCAGCGCACGCAGGGGTTCGGAGTACGTCCCGCGAGGTATTCGGCGCGGAAATAATCGAGTACCGCCTTTTCATAGGCCTCGGCGCAGTCGAAGACATGGTACGGGATATCAAGTTTGCGGCAGAGGGCGGCGGCGGCGCGGATATCTTCCTCCTCGCCGGGGCCGAAACAGGCGTCTTTATCGCCGCCGCGGTACTTGCCGTCCCGCCAGATTTTCATGGTGACTCCGGTCACGTCGTGTCCCGACTGCTTTAACAATGCCGCCGCGACGGAGGAGTCCACCCCGCCGGAGAGGCCGATGGCGATTTTCATAAAGCCAGCATCCTTTCGATTGGACGCCGGGCGCGTTCTGCCAGTTCGGACGGCAGTTCGATGCGTGGCGACAGGTTTTCCAATGCGTCGGCGATATTTTCCAGCGTGATTTTTTTCATGTTAGGACAATTCATCAGCGGCGTCACCGGAATGAATTCCTTGTCCGGGTTTTCCTTTTTCATGCGGTGAAGAATTCCGTGCTCGGTGCCGATCAGAAATTGACGGTGGTCCGATTCCCGCACGTAACGGAGCATGCCGCCGGTGCTCAATGCCTGGTCCGCCAGCGACACCACGCTCGGGGTGCATTCCGGGTGGACCAACAGTAACGCATCCGGGTATTCCGTGCGCATCCGCCGGATGGTTTCCGGCTGAACCCGGTTGTGGGTGGGGCAGAAACCCGGCCACAGGGCGACTTTTCGATTCAAGCGGGCGCTGACGTTTGCCGCCAGATTTTGATCCGGCAGGAACATGACCGGTCTGGCGGGGTCGATGGCGTTCAACACTTTTTCCGCGTTGGCCGAGGTGCAGCAGATATCGACGTGTGCCTTGGTGGCGGCGGTGGTGTTGACATACGCCACGATTTCGGTGTCGGGGTGTGCCTGGCGATAGGCTTCGACTTCGGCGGCGTCGGCCATGTCCGCCATCGGGCATCCGGCATGGGGGGCGGGGTGCAATACGATGGATTCCGGCGACAGGAGTTTGGCCGTTTCCGCCATAAAACGGACGCCGCAGAATACGATGACCGGGGCCTGGACGTCGCGGGCTTTGATACTCAGTTCCAGCGAGTCGCCGACGAAATCGGCGATATCCTGAACTTCGCCTTCCACGTAATTATGGGCCAGGATCACGGCCCGGCGGCATCGGCGGAGGGTTTCGATTTTTTCCTTCAGGTCGATCATGTTTCTGGCGGTTCCTTAATATGGTAAAATAAACACTACTATTTTTATCGACTATTAATATAGTTCGAATCTGAATAAATACAACCATAAAAGTAGGATATTTCTAAATTTCCTGAAGTTTTGTGGAAATCCATGAAAAATTAACGGAGACGGCACGATTGCTTTGTGTCGTCTCCGTAGTTGTTTAGATCAGCGGAACTGGTTGATCAAGTTGCGCAGTTCGAGGGCGGCTATGCGGGCGCCTTCGGCGAAGTTCTCGGTTTTATCGGCGTAAATGATGCCGCGCGAGGAGTTGATCATCAATCCGGCGCCATTTTTAGTACAACCGTTTTCGACGACTTTCTGCACGTCTCCGCCCTGGGCGCCGACGCCGGGGACCAGGAACGGCATATCCGGGCAGAGGGCGCGGATTTTGCTCAGTTCTTCGGGGAACGTAGCGCCGATGACCAGCGCGGCGTTGCCGTTATAATTCCATTTATCGCGCGCGAGAATTGCGACGTGCTCGTAAATGGTTTTGCCGCCGGAAACAAGCTCCTGGAGTTCACAGGAACTGGGATTCGAGGTGCGGCAGAGGATGATGACGCCGCGGTCGGCGTGGTCGAGGAACGGCTTCAAATTGTCGGTGCCCATGTACGGATTGACGGTCAGTGCGTCGGCGTTGTAGCGTTCGAAGGCTTCGCGGGCGTACATTTCGGCGGTGGAGCCGATGTCGCCGCGCTTGACGTCGAGGATGACCGGGATTTCCGGGTAGGTCGAACGGATGTAGTCGATGGTCATTTTGAGCTGGTCATCGGCGGAATAGGCGGCGTAATACGCGGCCTGGGGTTTGTAACAGCAGACCAGGTCGTGGGTTGCGTCGATGATGGCTTTATTGAATTGAAAGATCGGGTCTTTCTGATCGCTCACGCAGGCGGGGAGTTTGTGGAGATCGGGGTCCAGCCCCACGCAGACGAGCGAGTTGTTTTTTTGCCAGATGTGGTTGAGTTTGTCGAGGAATTTCATGGGTCAATTTCCTTTTACAGTGGAGCGGAATCCGTAACGATGGGATCTGCGCAGGATGGAGATGGCTTCTTCGGCGGTGTCGACCACCGAGAAAAGTTCGAGGTCGCCGGAGCTGACCATGCCTTCGGTCAACAAGGTTTCGGAGATGAAATCGGTGAATTTCTTCCAGAATTTGGTGCCGATGATGATGATCGGAATTTCGTTGACTTTGTTGGTCTGGATCATGGTCAGCGCTTCATTGAGTTCGTCAAGAGTGCCGAAGCCGCCGGGGAAGATGATGATGCCCAGTGAATATTTCAGGAAACAGACCTTGCGGACAAAGAAATAACGGAAAAAAAGGCTGGTTGTCTGGTACGGGTTGGGTTTCTGTTCATGCGGTAGCTCAATGTTCAGTCCGACGGACGAACCGCCGGCTTCGAAAGCTCCCTTGTTGGCGGCGCCCATGATTCCTGCGCCGCCGCCGGTGAGAACGCCGTAATGGTTCTCGGCCAGCAGCCGCCCCATCTTTTCCGCCTCGAGAAAATCGGGCGAGTCCGGTTTGGTGCGGGCGGAGCCGAATATCGAGATCAACGGTCCCTGGGAGGCCATGGTTTCGAATGAATCGACGAATTCGGCCATGATGCGGAAAATCCGCCATGCGTCATTATTGTAAATGGAAAGAGATTCCGCGGTATCCTTGTCCAGATACGGATTTTTAAGGAATGCTGATATGCTCATGTCTGGTTCCTTTATGGTTATTTGTCATTTTATCAACATAATCCCGCATAATCTTGTCGTCAAGTTTTTTTCTCAAGGACTGGTAAAAATATTTTAAGAATGTATATTAAACAGTTAGCGAGTACAGTTTTTTTGTTTTTTACTGTTATTCAAGGATAGGATTTTATGAAAGACATACAATTTTCATTCGATACGGACCGGCAGCGGCGGGGGGGGAACCCGTGGATATTGCGTGTGGCGATTATCGCTATACCGCTGGTCGTGATCCTGACGGTGCTGCTTCTGTTAGCCCGCGGCGGAGGCGACGATACGGGAAAGACCCCGGCGGTTTCCAGACAGGAGCCCGTCAGTGTTCAGCAGGTCGAGCCCCAGGCGCACGAAACCGTGGCACCGGTTTCGGTGCCGACGCCGGTCGCTGTCCCGACTCCTCAAGAGTCCATAAAGGAAGAAGTGGTCGAAGCGCCCGCCGTGCCGCCGGAGGTGGTGGCCGAAGCGGACAAGATGATCGGCAACCAGCCTCTTGATATGGTGAAGGTCAATGGACGCACGCTCAGCGATATCCTCGCCGAAGCCGAGGCGCTCAATCAGAAACACGAATACATACAGGCCCGCAAACTTCTGGAGCCGTTGTTGAAAGCCGAGGAAATCCGGCCTTACAGCTCGCCCTGGCTGGCGGTGGCCGGGGCGTTGAGCAAGACCAATACGGGGTTGTTCTTCAGCGATATTCCGTTTCCCCGCAAGATCAATCATACGGTCAAGCGTGGCGACACGCTCGACCGGATTGCCAACCAATACAAGACCACGGTCGAGGCTGTGCAGAAAAGCAACGGCATTCCAGAAAACAGTTCAGTCATTCGCATCGGCGACAATCTGCGGATTTACAAGGGCGACTGGCGAATCCGGGTTTCGCGGTCGAATCACCTGCTGATGCTTTGCGACGGCGATGATCTTTTCAAGGTCTACCAGGTGGGAATCGGCAAGCAGGAGCGCACGCCGAACGGTACTTTTGTGATTTCCTCCAAGGTGAAAGAACCCGAATGGTATGCCCCGGACGGCCGAGTGATTCCGTTCGGCGATACCGACAATCTTCTCGGCACCCGCTGGCTGGCACTCCAACACACCACCGAATCCGGCCCCGGCTACAAAGGGCTGGGCATTCACGGCACCTGGCAGCCCGAAACCGTCGGCACCAACAGCAGCAACGGCTGTGTGCGTATGCGTAACGCCGATGTTGAAGAATTATATGCGATCGTACCCCGGTTGACTCCGGTTGAAATTACTGATTAACGAAGGGATTCATTTATGAGTGATACGTTTTTGACTTTTGAGAAGCCGATTGTCGAGCTGGAGAAAAAAATCCAGGAGTTGGAGGAGTACAGTACCTCCAATCATATCGACGTCAGCGATGAAATAACCCAGCTTAGCAAGAAACTTCAGGAAACCCGGCGCGAAACCTACGAATCGCTGACCCCCTGGCAGCGGGTTCAACTGGCCCGGCACCCGAAGCGCCCCTACACCATGGATTATATCAACGCCATATTCGAAGACTTTATCGAACTTCACGGCGACCGCCGTTTCCGCGATGACGCGGCGATTGTCGGCGGTTTCGCCCGTTTCGAAGGCTTCCCGGTCATGGTCATCGGCACCCAGAAAGGGCGCGAAATGAAAGAAAACGTCTTCCGTAATTTCGGCTGGCCGAGTCCCGAAGGATACCGCAAAGCCCTGCGCCTGATGAAAGTCGCGGACAAGGCTAAAGTTCCGATCATCACCTTTATCGATACCCCCGGAGCTTATCCGGGCATCGCTTCGGAAGAACGCCACATCGCCGAGGCTATTGCGGTGAATATGCGCGATATGTTCGCATTGGAAGTGCCGGTCGTCTCCGTCGTTATCGGCGAGGGCGGCAGCGGCGGCGCCATCGGGATTGGCGTCGGCAACCGGGTGCTGGTTATGGAAAATGCTTACTATTCGGTGATTACGCCGGAAGGATGCGCCGCCATTCTCTGGAAAAACCGTTCCTTTGCCGAACAGGCCGCACAGGCGCTGTGCCTGACCGCGTCCGACCTTGTTCGTCTGAAAATCGCCGATGAAGTCGTGCCGGAACCGCTGGGCGGAGCCCACAAGGATTACGCCGGGGCCGCCGCTTCGGTCAAGAAATCCCTGAAATTTCATCTGCGCGAACTCTGCCGCATGAGCGTTTCCGAGTTGCTGGATCAGCGTTATTTGAAGTTCCGTCAGATCGCGGAATTCACCGAAAAGGAAGAGCCGGGAGAAGATGAGTAATATCCTCGTACGTTCGGCAGTCCCCGGCGATGCTCCCGCAATCAAAAGAATCCTGGACCTTTACGTTGAAGAACGGATCGTTTTGCCGCGAAGCGAAGACGATATCCGCTTTTACAGCAAGAACTTCGTAGTGGCCGAAGTCGACGGTGTCTGTCGTGGCTGCTGTGCCGCGCGCGACTTCGGCGGCGATCTCCTCGAAATACGTTCACTGGCCGTTGACCGAGGCTTGATCGGGGGAGGGCTTGGCCGCAAAATGGTCGAATTCATCATCGAACGGTTGAAGCTGGAGCGTCCGCAATTCCGGTTGTTCGCTTTGACGCTGCGCCCCGACTTCTTCCAGAAGCTCGGATTTCAGGTCGTGGACAAGGAATTGTTTCCCGAGAAGATCTGGAGCGACTGCGACAAGTGTCCGAAAAAAGCTTGCTGCGACGAAGTCGCTTTGCTGATCTCGCATGGGTACTGAACGGATCATCCGCAGCAGTGCCGGTCCCGAAGATGAAGGGCGTCGGCTTGACCTGTGGCTGAGCGCCCGTTTCTCCTATCTGTCCCGGAACCAGTGGCAACAGGAGATTCAGGAAGGGCGAATCCAGATAAACGGGCGCAAAACCCGTTCGTCGCGGGTCCTTCATACCGGCGATGAAATCGCATTTTTCCCTGCTGACAACGAACCGCCGGTGGTATTTGACTACCGGATTGTTCATGAGGACGACGACCTGTTGGTGATCGACAAGGGCGGGAAACTGCCTTGCCATCCCGCCGGAGCGTTTTTTCGTAATACATTGTGGTATGACCTGT